>NZ_JACCSO010000616.1 GCF_013812955.1 Nannocystis sp.
GATCGCCTCGCGGGCGTTCTCCGGCGCCAGCTGGCGCAGCAGGTAGATCGCGCGGCCGATCTCGTCGCCGAGGATCGAGATCTGGGCCACGCGGGTCAGGAAATCGCCGCGCACGGTCGTCAGCACCCGCAGGCCGGGGATGCCCGAGGCCATGCGGGCGAGGATCAGGCCGACGGTCGCGACCTCCTTCGGCTCGCCGAGGGTGACCAGCTCCTCGAGCTGGTCGACGAAGAGCAGGCGCCCGCGGACCTCGCCGAGCTGCTTGCGCATGCCCCGGATCAGCGCGTCGGAGCCGTCGATGATCAGCGCCGCGACTGTCTCTTCGGTCATGTCGAAGAGGACAGCCAGCGTGGCGGTCAGCGTCTGCAGCGGATACCTGCCGGGGGTCATCGCGGCGCTGGCCCACGAGCGGCCGGGCTCGATGCCGCCCTCCTCGATCACCGGCAGCACGCCGGCGCGGCACAGCGAGGACTTGCCGGCGCCCGAGTCACCGGCGACGACCACCAGCGCGTCGGAGCGCAGGCGCTCGACCACCGACCGGATCTCGACGCTGCGGCCGAAGAACAGCGCCCGGTGCTGGGCCTCGAACGCCTGCAGGCCGCGGTACGGGTTGCCCTCGGGGATCGCCAGCTCGCGACCCATCGGCGTCAGCTGCTCGAGCGCGGCCCGCAGGTCGTCGGCCGAGGCGAAGCGGGCGAAGGGGTCGCGCTGCAGGCACCGGTCGACGATCGCCGCCATCCGCGGGTCGACCCGCGGCGCCCGCTCGAGCAGCGGCTGCGGCTCCTGCTCCTGGACCCGCGTCGCCAGCTCCACCGGCGAGGTCGCCTCGGTCGGCGGCCGACCGGCGCACAGGATGTACAGCAGCACCCCGAGCGCGTACACGTCGGAGCGACGCGAGGCCTGCTCGGCCCGCCACAGCTCCGGCGCCATGTAGTGCGGCGTGCCCAGCAGCGTGCCCGCCTGCGTCAGCGAGACCGCCCGCCGCATCCACGCCCCCGAGGCCTCGCCCGTGGGCTGGACCTCGATCGAGCTCGAGACCCCGAGCGCCGCCGCGACCTTGACGGTCTCCGCCATGCGGTCGACGCGCTTGCCGCGGCCCTCGCCGAGGTGGCGCTCGACCGCGGCCATCGCCGCCCGCATCGACGCCCCGACGTCGGCCTCGTCGATCGGCTCCGGCTCCGGCTCCGCGGCCGAGACGTCGATCAGCTTGGCGAGGCTGAAGTCGAGCAGCTTGACCTCGCCGTCCTCGCTCAGCACCGCGTTGGCGAGCTTGATGTCGCGGTGCAGCACGCCCATGCGATGCGCGGTCGACAGCCCGCGCGCGAGGCCGATGCCGAGCTCCAGCACCTTGCGCCACGGCAGCGGCACCGCGAGGTCGGCGAGGCTCTTGCCGCGGATGTACTCGGTGATCAGGAAGGGGTGGCCATCGAGCTCGCCGACGCGATAGATGACCATCACGTTCGGGTGCTGGATGCGAGCGACCGCGCGGGCCTCGACCAGGAAGCGCTCGCGGTCCTCAGCGTCGGGGGCGACGTTGCCGACGAACTTGACGGCGACCGAGCGGTCGAGCAGGTCGTCGTGCGCGAGATAGACGCTGCCCATGCTGCCGCGGCCGAGCAGGCGGATCAGGCGATACTCGTCGAAGCTGTTGGGCGGGACCCAGTCGCCGGGCTCGAGGCCGTCGCCGTCGCCGCCGCCGCGGATGCTCGAGACGACGTTGCGACCGAGCTCGTCCTGCTGCTGGGACCGCGACTGGCTGAACATGGCGCCCCGCTTGGAACCACTGCTCATGGAACCACTGCTCATGTTGGCCGCCGGCAGGCGAACCGATACCTCGCGCGTCATGACAGTGGTCTCCGGCGCATGAGCCCTCAGACCAGGGTCGCGCGGCCGCCGGAAAAGCGCAACGGGGGTCTCCGGCCCGGTGGCCCTGAAGACGCCCCCACGTCGGCGTAAACCGCGTTGCACACCACCAACAGTGGGGGCGACAGTGGGGGCGTCAGTGGTGCGCGGCGGCCGGAGAATCCCGGGGGCCCCGGGCCTCGCCGGGGTTATTTCTCGGGCGACTTCTTGCTCGAGGTGGTGAAGGCCACGGGCGGCTCGGGCACGCTGAGATCGAGGTTTTGGAGCAGGTCCTCGAGCTCGATCTTCTTCTCCAGGCGCTTCGACTGCAGCTCGACCAGGGTGCGGCCGATTTTATCTCCGTCGCGGGTGAACTCCTCCAGGCGCTTGCTGAGCCGGCCCCGTAGATCCGACGCCCGCGGGTCCTTCTTGATCGCCTCGAGGTTCTCGCGGGTCTCCGAGGCCCGCTGGTCGAGCTCGATCTTCTGCAGCTCCAGGCCCTGCAGCTC
This sequence comes from Nannocystis sp., assembly GCF_013812955.1. GTDB lineage: Bacteria > Myxococcota_A > Polyangia > Nannocystales > Nannocystaceae > Nannocystis. The sequence continues at coordinate 2,352 of NZ_JACCSO010000616.1, forward strand.
GGTGTCGATGCGGCCGATCTCCTGGCGAAGCGTGATGAGCGGGGTGATGCGGGCCCGGGTCGCGGCGTCGAGGGTGCTGAGCCGCAGCACCGCGTCGAAGAGCATCGGCACCCGGCTGTCCCAGATCGTCAGTGTCGTATTCGAGGGCGTCTGCTCGACCACCTCGAGGGTCCCGGTGGTCTGGTTCGGCGCCGTCTTGACCGGGATCAGGTACGCGTCCGGCAGCTCCTCGGCGCCGTCGATCTTGCTCTTCAGCGTGTAGGCGCCGCCCTGCTTGGGCTGGCGCACCAGCACGGTGAAGCCCGCGCCGCTCGGCTGGCCCTTGATGGTCCAGGTCGTGGTCATGCGCTGGAAGCTCTGGACCTCGATCACCCCGCGCACGATCCGCACGATGCGCATGTCCTCGCCGGTGTACTGCGCGTTCGAGCTGACCAGCACGCCCGGCTCGACCGCGAACGGGATCGTCGTGCTGGTGCCGGTCCCGACCGCCTCCGACAGACCCTCGCCGACGAAGCTGCCCCCGGTATAAATGCTGATCGGACCCGGCTCGAGCACGAAGGGCGTGCTGTTCTTGAAGCGCACCACCCGGTACGGGTTCTGCTCATATCCCGAGCCCGCGCCGCCCGGCCGGAACAAGAACGTCTGCTCGGCCTCGACGTCCTGGTTGATGATCGCCACCATCGTCGAGGTCCCGTCCGGCACCGTCACCCGGTTGTCGAGGTCGAAGCGCGTCAGACCGCTGACGCTCTTCGCCCGCGCGTTCGCCTGCGTGCTGCGCCGCAGCGAGTCGTGGTCGACCGCCGGCGGCGGCGGCGGAGCACTCGCGCTCTCCCCCA
>NZ_JACCSO010000619.1 GCF_013812955.1 Nannocystis sp.
GATGAACAGCTTCTTCCTCCGCAACCACCTGTTCTGGGAGGGCACGGAGCTGGTCTATCGCGTGTTCTTCTTCTATCTGCTGCTGGCCCGGAGCGGCCACGCGTGGAGCGTCGACAACTGGCTGCGCACCCGCAAGCTCCGCAAGCAAGGCCGGCTCAGCGAGCGCGACGGCCCCGGCGGCGGCGCGGGCCTGGCCCCCAGCCCCGAGCACCCGCGCGGCCTCGAGGCCGTCTATCGCCTGATCCCCGCGTGGCCGCGCTGGCTGATGGTGTGCAACCTCGGCGTGCTCTACTGCTACACCGGCACGGTCAAGAACGGCGCCGTGTGGGCCAAGGGTGACGCGCTCTACTACGCGCTCAACATGGACCACTTCTACCGGTTCTATCCCCAGGAGATCTCGTCGGTCCTGGGCCTGAACCTGTTTCGCCTGGCCTCGTGGATCACCCACTGGTGGGAGGCCCTGTTCCCGCTGATGATCGTCGGGCTCATCACCCGCTGGGCCATCCGCGAGCAGCTCGCGCCGCTGCAAGGCTGGCGCCGCTGGGCCGTGCGCGGCTCCTGGCTCGGCTTCGGCCTGATGTGCATGGTCGTCGTCCTGTTCACCTTCCCGGTCCACTACGTGGCCGCGCCCGGCTGGTGGACCCTGCAAAAGACCCAGTGGGCGTTCGCGGGCGGCTGGCTCGGGCTGATGGCCGTGATCGGCACCCTGTGGTGGGCGCTCGGCACCCGCCGCATGAAGGTCAAGATCCGCGGCAAGCGCTACGTCCTCGACCTCGACTGGTTCTGCAAGTGGTTCCTCGGCCGCCGGGTCTGGCTGACCCTCGGCCTGATGTTCCACGGCAACCTCCAGCTGCTCATGAACATCGGCATGTTCGCGCCGATCATGATGTCGACCTACCTGTTCTGCCTCCAGGGCGACGAGCCGGCCCGCATCGTGCGCTTCTTCGGGCGCGGCCTCGCCCGCCTCGGCGTGCCGATGCCCGCCTCGGTCCGCATCAACGAACCGCCCGTGCCGGCCGAGGACCGCACCCTCCCGTACCACCAACGCGACGGCCGCAAGCTGCCCGAGTGGCTCATCTACGGCCTGATGGCGCTGACCGTGTTCGGCATCTGGCTGCAGGCCGGCCCGCTGGTGCCCTGGCTCAAGACGCTGATGTCCGGTGAGGACCCGGCGGTCGTCGACGCGGCCACCACGGCCGCCACCACGACCGCCGCCACTGCTGCCGCGGCCGCCGCGGCCGCCGCCGGTCTGCACTTCGGCTGGACGGTGGTCGCGATCGCCGTGATCCTGATCCTGTACACGTACATCGCGGGCCACCGCGGCACCCGCGGCTTCCCGCTGCGCCTGCTCGCGATCTCGGGCGGCCTGGTCGCTTACCTGTGGCTGATGAGCCGGGACATCCCGGACCCGGTCGAGGCCGAGACCTGGAGGTTCATCCGCGTCGGCGTCAACGTCTTCATCGTCCTGATCCTGGCCCTGCAGCAGATCCCCGCGGTGCACCGGCGCCTCGCGGCGATCGGCCTCAGCTTCACGGCCCCCGGGCGCCCCCCGGTGGTGCCCGATGTCCCGGTCGTCGACCCCCACTCCGGTCGCCCGCGCGCGCCCTGGGCCTACGGACCCGGCGGACGCATGCTGGTCGGCTTTTTGGTCGTCTATCACATCACCGCGATCGCCTTCTGGGAGCTGCCCGAGAAGGACAGCGTCTCGACCTTCCGCATCAAGGGTCGCGAGGCCTTCAGCACCTGGGTGATGACGACCCAGACCGATCAGCAGTGGGGCATGTTCGCGCCCAACCCGCCGCGTCACAACGTGTTGATGCGGACCGTGCTCACCGACGAAAACGGCGAGCAATGGGACATGCGCACCGACACCTACGCGATCGAGCGGCGCCCGATCCCGTGGATCTGGAACGACCGCATGCGCAAGATGAACCGCCGCATCATCGGCGGCGAGTCCGGCAAGGGCGACTGGTACCAGAAGTGGTACGCCCGCTACCTCTGCCGCGAGTGGGCCCGCACCCACCGCGGGGTGATGCCGCAGAAGGTCGAGCTGTTCAAGCTCACCTACAAGATGCCCTCGCCCGAGATGGTCGCGCGCCAGGGCTGGTACCACCCGGACACCCTCCTCCACGACACCGGCCGCGAGGAGCGTCAGTACACCGAGAAGTGCGCCAACGCGATCCACGGGCAGCTCCCCAACTTCATCCGCGCCCGCCACGACATCCCGCTGCTCGACGAGAAGGGCTTCAAGGCCTGGGTGAAGGACAAGAAGAAGGCCTGGGACAAGCGCCTCGAGCCGCCCGCGCCCAAGACCGAGACCAAGTCGACCACGCCGTCCTCGACCCGCGTCGGCGCGGCAAAGCGGGCCGGTATGACCGCCACCACGCCGGCCGCCGCGCCGGCCACCGCGGCTGCTCCGGGCGCTGCTGCTCCGGGCGCGGCTGCTCCGGGCGCTGCTGC
>NZ_JACCSO010000646.1 GCF_013812955.1 Nannocystis sp.
TTGGAGCGGACACCGAGCAGACTCGCCGCGACCTCGGCAGCTCGCCCGACTTCGGCCCGGACAAGCCACCCGGCTGCAAGGGAAAGATCGACTTCCTGTTCCTGATCTCCCGGCTCGGCCAGATGAAGGACGAGCAGCAACGGCTCCTATCCAGCTTCCCGGGCTTCATCAACACGATCGAGACCATGTTCCCCGAGTTCGACGTGCACATCATGGTCGCCAACCCGGATGGAACCTGGCCCGGGTGGGCCTGTGAGCAGTCCCTCTGCGAGAACGATGCCCCCTACTGCGGCGAGTATGGCAAGGACTACGTGTGCGGCCCGGCTTCCTACGAGCAGATCACGGACTGCGATCAGACGCTCGGCGCAGGTCTTACTTTTAACGCGGGCCCCTACGCCACGAACAAGCCGTGCACGCTGGCTGGCGGCGGTCGCTACATCACCCGCGACGAGCCCGACCTTCTGAAGGCGTTCGAGTGCATCGCTACGGTGGGCGTCCTGGGTCCGGAACCGCCGACTGGCGACGCATTGATCGCTGCGCTCTCGCCCTACTTCACCGTGGGCGAGTGTAACAAGGGGTTTCTCCGCGACGACGCGCTGCTCTTCGTCACCTTCATCAGCGACAGCGAGGACGACAAGTCGAAGACCTACGTCAGCGATTGGTACGACGCCCTCGTGAAGGCGAAGCACGGCGAGCCCGGTGCTATCGTGACCCTCCTCGTGACGGCGCAATACTCGCTCGAAGAGATTCCGGGATGTACCACCGCAAGCGGTCACAAGAACAAGCTGCGCGACCTGATCAATATGTTCCCCTATCACTACGAGGGGGATCTGTGCGCGCCGAGCTACGCGCAGTTCTTCAGCGCCGCCGCCGAGCTGGTCGACAAGGCGTGTACGAGCTTCGCCCCGCAGTGATCACGGGCTGAGCTGGACAAGCCATGTCGACGGCGAGCCCCCGACGGTGACATACCCGTCGGCGAAGACGCGATCGTACTTGTCCAGCGTGACCGCGAGCGCCTCCGAGGGCTCCTTGCTCACCGGGAACAGGTGCGACCACACCGGGGCGAGTTCGGCCTTGCCGATCTTTCGCGCGAACACCTGACCACGAAGCACGCCGCCCACCTTGCTGGCGCCAGCGACGATGGCCCGGCCCTGCGAGTCGACCGCGACGGCGCTACCGTGGGCACCATTGGCGGGTGGCTCGGTCTGAAACCAGGTGCGCAAGCCCTCGGGGCTGTAACGCGATGTCTCGAGGCGCTGCACGCCCCCGCATGCATCCTGGCAACCCGCGCCGGTGACGACCACTCCCTCCGGTTGCACCGCGGCGCCGAAGAACATGCTGTGCTCCCATAGCTCGACGGCCGGCGCGATGATCACCGGGCCGACGACCTCACCGGTATGGATGTCGATCGGCACGAGCAGCCCGCGCGTGTGCGTATCGAAAGCATTGTGCTTCCCTGAGCTCAGCCCCGCAACCCACGCGACATCGCCTTCGACGACGACGGCCATCGCGGCGTCGGCGAACATGTGTTGCATGTTCCCGGGCTGGTAGTCCCAGGTGTTCGTGACCGTGCCCTGATGCGCCGCGTTCACCCCTTGATACACGATGTCGAGGTCACCGCCTTCGGCCGGGGCATAGCCCACGGCGAACGCCCCGCCCGCATCATCGGCCGCGATGGCGCGAAGCGTGTGACCGACGACGCCGGGCTCATCGACGCCGGTCGCAAACCCGTCCGGCGTCAGGAGCACGACGTGCGGGCGCCACTTCTGGCCGATTTCTTTCACGTTCATCGCCACCCAGATGCCACCGTCCGGCGCGACCGCGACGTCGGCGACATGGCCCTCGAGCTCGCTCACGAGCACCTTCTTCGGCCACACGTCGTGACCGTCGAAGCCTGCCCGCACGTGCACGCTCGGGCGCGGGATGCCGGCGCCGATGCGCAGGCCGCCCTCGATCACGTCGCCCCCGAACGTGAGCGCGACGCTGTTGGCACGGCTTCCGGGGGGGCCGGGCTTCGACCAGGCCGGCTGCCCTGCAGCGGGCGCATGGACCTCGAAGTCCGCGTCCTCGCTGTCCTCGTATTCGTTGCGCGTGGCGATCACCTCGACGTGATGGGTGCCATTGTCGACGGCGCCCTTCATCACGATCTCGCCGACGAACACGTCTTTGCCGGCGCCCGCGAGCTCACCGATCTCGACGCCGTCCAGGCGCAAGCGCGCCGTCACCGCGTGCTTCGTCAGCACCGTGATCGGCACCGGGCCGGCGGCATGGACCTCTGCGGGCAGCTCGATGTCCAGGATCTCCGGCAAGACCTCGACCGGATCCAGCGTCGAGCTCGCGGATCCAGTCGGCCCTGTGCCGTCCACGCTGCCTGTGCCGTCCATGCCGCCCGGGTCCGTGACCTCGCCGGTGTCGCCGTCGCCGGTCACCGTCTGGATCGCGGTTCCGGACCACGCCTCCCCCGTGGTCGTGCCTGTCGAAGCGATGCAGTCCCCGATGCACCCTTGAAACGGCGGCCACCCTGGACAGCCCGTCAGGAGCCAAACGGGCGCGAGCAGGACGAGGGACCGGCGCATGGACCCCGAGTGGGTCATAATCGCGCGCGAAACGCAAGTCATTTCCCGGCCCGCCGCAACCCCGCTCCAACGCCCCCGATCCCTGGCCCGATATCATCTGTCATCGCAACAATGCTCGCACTCTCAGTGCACACATATCGCCGTTTCGCCGTGCGCAATACGCTTCACGCCCTCCGGACCCGTCCCCCCTACCCTTCCGCGTCCGGGGAGCACCGGGCCACGCCGGGCAGAATCGGGCACCGTCCGCCTCCAGGGTTTCTCGGGGGCGCCGCCCGCTCGCTTGAAAGCGCGCCGCCGCTGTGCGACGCTGCCTGCGTGTCTGTTGCCCGGAGTAATTTGATGCTGCTGCAATTTCGTGCGCGCGCCGTGCTGACCTGGACCCTCGGCAGCGCGCTGGTGCTCGCGGGTGGCTGCGGCACCACGACCCCGGGCGCCGAGGAGCCGACGAGCACCGGCGAGCCGGCCCCCGGCACCACCAGCACCACGACCGACGCGGCCGCGAGCAGCAGCGAGGACACCGGCGCCGCGCCGCTGCCGGACCCCTTCGAGCTCGGCCGCGACAACATCCGGCTGCTGCCCTTCAAGGTCCGTTTTAACAAGCTCCTGCAGCTGACCGGCCTGCCGGCGGAGGATCCCGCCTTCGACGTGCTGCGTGCGCGTCGCTACGAGCTCGGCGACTACGACTACGCCAGCGGGGTCAACCCCGACCTGACCTGGAGCGCCGCCAAGATGTCGCTGTGGATCTCGGCGATGTTGCCGGTCTGCCGCCACCCCGCGCTGATCGCTCGCTTTCCGGTGTTCCCCGACGACCTCGCCAAGCTGCTGACCGCCGCCTACGGCGTCGCCCCGAGCCCCGAGCAGCTCGCCGACTTCGAGACCCTGCTCGGCGACGCCGCCCTCGACGAGCCCACCCGCCACGACTCGGTGTGCGTCGCGGCCCTCACCGCGCTGGAGTTCGTCGCCCGATGAACCGACTGCTCGCCACGCTCACCGCCCTCACCCTCGGCGCCTGTTACGACGGCGCCGCGGCCGACGAGATCGCCAGCACCGGGGCCACCACCACCACCACCACCACCGAACCCGGCACCACCACGAGCCCCGACGAGCCGGGCACCACCGGCACCACCGGCACCACCGGGGAGCCCGAGGAGCCCGGCCTCGGCGAGCTCGGCTACACCCCGGAGGACGCGCGCGAGTACCTGGCCGTGATCGCGCCGCTGGTGGTCGGTCGCCTGCTCGACGCCGAGGAGGACAACCTCATCTATCACTTCGGCGCCGAGGCGATCGTCCCGATCGTCGAGTCCTGGGTGACGAGGCCGGCCTTCGCCGAGTCGGTGCGCATGTTGATGCAGGTCAAGCTCGCCGCCAGCGGCAACAAAGACGGCGTCGACTTCGAGCTGCCCGGCAACCTCGCCGCCCACCTCGCCCGCAACGACCGCCCCTACAGCGAGCTGTTGACCGCGGGCTACTGCGTCGACCCCGTGGGCGCCGCCATCCCGTGCGACACCGGGGCCCCGTATCAGGCCGGCGTGCTGACCACGCGCGCCTATCTGATGGCCACCGCCAGCCGCTTCAACCTCCGCCGCGCGCGGCGCATGATGTTCATCTTCTCCTGCTCGACCTACCCGATGGACGAGGTGCTGCAGCCGCGCGTCAACAAGCAGGACCTGATCCCGATGTTCCGGGCGCTGACCCCGGAGGAGCAGACCGTCCCCGAGGCCCAGAGCGGCTTCGGCAACGGCCACGGCTGTTACACCTGCCACGGCCAGTTCAGCGCCCACGCCCAGCTGTTCGTGCGCTTCTCCCAGGACGGCATCTGGCGCCCCGACGCCACTGGCCTGCAAGACCCGGAGGCCGAGCTCGGCCGCAGCACCGACGGCCTCTACGCCTCGCACTTCGTCAGCCCGATCGCCGCCCCGCAAGAGGTCTCGCAGCTGTTCAACGAGCCGGTCAACACCCTCGTCGACGCCGCCCGCGTGCTCGCCGGCGGCCCCAACTTCGTCACCTGCGCCGCCCGTAACGTGCTCGAGTACAGCTTCGGCATGAGCGAGACCGAGGCCCTGCTGATCGAGCCGGCGCTGCTGGTCGACCTCGCCGAGCAGGCCAGGATCCGCGACGCCCGGCTGCGCCCGGAGGCCACCGGCGGCCCGACCTTCGGCGACCTCTTCGTCGTCGCCCTCACCCACCCGCGCGTGCTGCGGGCGGTCATCGGCGCGCCGCTCGGCGAGGATGACGACGCCGACGACGAGCAGGCGGCCCTCTTCGTTCCTTCCCTGTCCCTCGCGCCAGCTTTTGGAGCCCCATGAAGCGCCAACCACGCCCCTCGCTGATCGAGACCTTGCACCCGCTCCAGCGCCGCGGCTTCATGAAGCTGCTCGGCGTGGCCCTGGCGATCCCCGGCGTGCCGCTCGCTGTGCGCCACGCCGCCCGCGCCCTCGCGCTCGGTGAGGCCAGGGCCGAGGACCTCGGGACCCCGCCGATCAACTTCATCGAGATCAACCTGCGCGACCAGTGGGACTTCGGCCAGGTGTTCGTCGCCCCCGGCCTCGCCACCCACGCCAACCTCAAGCGCGGCGACTCCGGTCGCATGTGCTCGATGTACTACGCGCCCGAGCAGCTGACCCACATCGCCGAGCGCCGCGTCTTCTTGACCCCGCTGTCACTGCCGCTGCAGCCGCACCTCGACACCATCGCCATGATCGAGACCTGCGACCTCGGCATCGGCGAGATCCACGGCCACGAGGCCAGCAACCCGCAGCGCTCGCCCGGCCGCAGCGGCGTCTCGGGACCTGGCCGCGGGGACATGGGCGCCAACGAGCCCGTGCCCTACGTGCCCGGCAACCAGCTGCACTACAGCTCGACCCCGACCCCCGCCGCCCTGCATAACCACTGGATCAAGCAGGTCGACCCCGGCGTCAGGAACGGCATCGCCTTCAAGGGCATCAGCCGCGAACACACCGCCTATCACTACGGCGCCGGCCTCCCGGGCTCCGAGCTCGACCGCAAGCAGACCGTCGCCGCCCTGCACGCCAGCTTCCCCGACACCGTCGAGGACTACAACGTCGTGCCCACCCCCGAGCAGGCCCAGGCCCTGATCAAGGTGCTCGACGGCGCCGACTCCCGCTACCTGCAACGCCACCAGTACGCCGCCCAGGCCGAGGCCCAGCACGCCGCCAACCTCGGCGAGCTCGCGCCCCTGCTCTACCAGGGCGAGCCCAAGCTGATCAGCCTCCCGCTGACCCCCGAGGAGGTCGCCTACTGGCAAGCCGGCGTGCCCGACCAGGTCGGCAACCCGCCCGGCATGAAGTGCAACATCTGGGAGCAGTGCGCCTACGCCTTCAAGCTGCTGCAGGGCGGCCAGTGTCGCACCGTCGCGCTCGAGTTCGACTACATCGACTGGCACGACTCGCGCCCGCAGTCGATCATGGACGTCCTGACCCTGCAGACCGTGCACCCGCTGACCCGCCTGATCGAGAGCCTCAAGCTCGCGGGCATGTACGACAACACGGTGATCGCGATCTACACCCTCGACGGCGGCCGGGCGCCGGCCGGCGTCTCCTCCGGCGGCGAGGGCAAGAGCGGCCTCATCCTCGCGGGCGGAAAGATCCAGGGCGGTTATTACGGCGACGTCGGGGTCGCGGGCGACGACGGCGACGGCCACGTCTACAGCTACAGCTCCCCCGATCCGGCCACCGGCGCCCCCCTGGGCGCCACCACCGACAATTCGGGGCGCCTCGCCGGCGCCTACGTGTGGCGCACCGTCATGAAGTCCCTCGGCGTCCCGGACGCGCTCGCCGGCAGCTTCCCCGACGTGCAGGTCGCGCCGATGGACTGGATGCTGCGCGCCTGATCGGCGCGTACACTCGGCCGCATGCGCCGCGCCCCGGTCCTCGCCCTGCTGTTGTGTCTCCCTGCCTGCAACATCCTCTTCCCCGGGGAGGGTGACACCGACGACGCTGGCGACACCGAGGTGGCCGCCGATCCCGTGTTCGTCGCGGTCGGCGATCAGGGGGCCGTGCTGGCCTCCGCCGACGGCACGACCTGGGAGGTGCGGACCTCGGGCACGACCCTCGCCCTCAACGATGTCGCCTTCGGCGGCGATCGTTACGTCGCCGTCGGTCAGGCGGGCAAGATCCTCGTCTCCGAGGACGGCCTCGAGTGGACCGGCGCATCCTCGCCCTCGAGCCGCGACCTCAACGCCGTCGTCTGGCACATCGACCGCTTCTACGCGGTCGGCGGCGACTACAGCGCGGGCGCGGAGACCCTCGTCTCCTTCGACGGCAACAGCTGGACCCGCCCCGAGATCACCCAGCCCAAGCATCTGTTGACCGACCTCGCCTCCGACGGCATCAACCTGGTGACCATCGGCAGCTATCAATCCGACCTGCAGAGCTTCGGCCTGTTCGCGTGGGCCGAGGGGGCAGGCTGGGCCCAGCGCATCGACGGCGCCTCGGCGGCCGTGCGCTACGACGTCATCGCCTCGGGCATCCCCAACTTTGCGATGATCAACTTCGGCGCGGCCGCGACCTCGACCGACACCGCCACCTGGAACGCGACCCCGATCTTCAACGGCGGCGTCATGCTCGACCTCGCCTACACCCAGGCCGGCTGGCTCGCCGTCGGCGACAACGGCCTGATCCTCGGCTCCCCCGACGCCATGGCCTGGACC
>NZ_JACCSO010000652.1 GCF_013812955.1 Nannocystis sp.
GGTGAACACTGCGTGCGTGAATGGCTTTCGCGCGGCCAAAAGCGTGGTGCAGGGCCGGCGCGGTCCGGCTTTCAGCGCAGCTGACGGCATAGTCCCTCGAGGAAACCTGGGTGCGAGGGGGCCGGCGGGCGGTGCGATCGAGTCAAGCCCGAGCGATATCGCCGTCACAACGCCTGACAAGGACCGAGGGCGACCTGTCTGAGCATCGCACCGCCCGCCGGCCACCTCGCTACGCCAGGATGCCCGAACGCCCAGCCGGACCGCGCCGGCTCGTGCGACGTCCCCCACCCCACGACCTCCAACGCCCGCACACCTGAACGCCCGACTCGAGGATGAGAAGCAAGGGTAGTTTTCGAGTGTTTTGTTGTCTCTCGTTATTGTCAGCCCGCCTCTGCCATGAGCGGTGCGTCACGTGATCTTGAGCAGCATCGACGGTTAACGTGGACCGCCAAATCTGCCACTGTCCATAAACGATCGTCAGCGGCGGCGCCGCGCGCCCGCATCGGATCGACATATCGCGGCGGTATCCCGCCGCGATCCGCGGCTCAGTCCGATCTTGGACCGATTTGCCGTGCAGCGAGGAGCGCGCCCCGCTTGCGGTGCTACGCGAGCGTTGGGGTCGGCAAGCCGCGGCCCAATGCCACAAGGAGGATCCCGTGCGAGTCCAATTATGTATGCTGTCAATCCTCATGGCCCAGGGCCTCGCGTGCGACCACCAGGATGAGGACCCCGAGGCCCGGCTCGTCGAATGCGGCGTCGAGGGCTTTCGCGCGCTGCCGGGTGAATGTCCGTGCGACGCGGGCCTGCGATCGCTGGCTGGCGACTGCGTCCCTGACGACCGCGATCCCGGCGAGCCCGGCGACGACCCCGACGAATGTAGACGGGACGGCACGAACTGCGACGACGACGATGACGACGACGACGATGACGGCGGCGGCGAGGAGCCCGCCGCTTGTGGTTATCGCACCCATACGCAAGCAGGCTGGGGCGGCACCTGTATCGCTCAGAGCCCGGGCTGCTACCGCGACGCGCACTTCGAGCAGTCCTTCCCCGAGGGCCTGTATGTCGGCTGTGGCGTGCTGACGGCCAATTTGACCAACAGCCTCGCGGTCGAGCTGGCATTGCCGGCCAGCGGCAGCCCACGGGCGCTGCTCCCGGCCGAGGCGGTGGGATATGACGGCGTGGGCGACCCGCAGGTGGAGACCGAGCTCTTCGGTCAGGTCGCCGCGCTCAGCCTCAGCGTCGCCTTCGATCAGATGCCCGACTACGACGACCTCGACCAGCCGATCTCGCTGGCGAACCTGCTGATCGCCGATCCGGGCAGCCTGTGCGCCGGCATGTTCGTATACGAGGTGCTCGAGCAGGCCAACTATGCTCTGGGCGGCTGCCCCTCGCAGCTGAGCGCCGCCGCGGCCAACGACTGCGTCGCTGCCATCAATGCGTCCTACGTCGACGCCTTCGACACCTGCAGCGCCGTCTTCGCCGCCCCGCCGCCCCTGTAGACCAAACCCGCGGCCCCTCGGCGCTCGACATATAAGGACGGGTGAAGCCGACGAGGCCTCGGCTACTGGTGGACCGACGCCGTCGCCGCGATCGTGATCGCCCTCGACATCACCCATGACGGCTGGAAAAACCTCCGCGCCGTGATCGCCGACCTCCTCGACCGCAAGCCCCGACTCGTCGACGACCGCGGCTGGGACCCGCTGCCCGAGACCGTCGAGCGGGCCCTCGAGCGCCTGCCCTGGGTCCAGAACGCCACAGTCCGCCTGCGAGAGAACGGCCACGTGTTCTCGTCCCCCTGAGTGTCCACCTTGCCCCCTTGGCCCCGCGGTCCCGGGGGCGCGCGGACCCGCCGCCAGCACGCGCGTGGACCCCGCGCCCCGAAAGCGCCGAATTGTTGCGCCTACGCCGTCTGCGGATAGCCTGCGGGCTCTCTCGCATGCAATGGGTCAATCGCATCTTGCTGGCCGCGCTGCTGGCCTTCGCCGTGGCCTACCTGCCGCAGCACATTTACAGCAGCGGCGGCGGCGAGGACCTCGGTCGCGTCGAGCGCGAGCACCTCGCGCTGAAGGCCAGCAACGACCGCCTCGGCGGCGAGATCGAGGCTTTACGGGCCGAGATCGCCGCGTTGAAGCGTGACCCCGCCGAGGTCGCCCGCATCGCCCGCGAGGACCTGAACCTCATCCGTCCGGGCGAGGTCGTGTTCGAAGTCCAGCGCCCAGCCCCCGCGAAGGCCCCATGACCACGCTAGCCCGCACCGCCCGCACCCTCTCGGACCTGCTCTGGCACACGCGCTGGGGCCTGGTCGTGCTCGCCTCCGCGTGGCTGCTGCTCGCCACCGGCGTCGCCTCCACGACCTCCTTCGAGCGCGGCAGCCTGCCGCTCGCGCTCGGCCTCTCGATCTACGCGGCCACGCTCGCGCGCGCGGTCCTGCGCGAGCTGTCCCCGGAGACCGCGGCTCGTACGCCACGCGCCGAGCTCGAGCTCGGCCTGCTGTTGATCACCGGCGTGTATCTGCTGGTCGCCCTGACCGGCGGCCTCGCGAGCCCGGCGCACCCGCTGGTCTACGCGCTGGTCTCGTTCCTGTTGATCATCCATCGCACCCGCTGGGTCGGGTTCGCCTGGCTCGGCAGCATCGCCGCGCTCGAGGTGATCGTCGGCGCCCGCGCGGGCACGCAGGTCATCTATCACCTCGGCTACATCGGCTTCTTCGCCGCCGGCAACCTGCTGGTGCTCGGCGGCCTGGTCCGCCGCCTGCGTCAGGAGCACAGCCACCGGGTCGAGGGCGAGCTGACGCGCATGCGCCAGGAGGCCCGCGACTTCCGCCTGATCGACGCCCGCGCCGCCCAGAGCGACGCCAACGCGCGCAGCCGCGAGGTCGACGAGCTCCAGCTCGCCCAGGGCGCCGTGCACGGCATCCACGAGCAGGTCGCGTTCAACCTCGGCCTGCTGCGCGACGCCCTCGGCCTGCACACCGCCGCGCTGCTGTGGCGCTCCGACGAGAATTGGGTGCTCAAGCAGGCCGTCGGTCAGGACGACGAGCTGTGCGCCGAGCTGCCCGGCCCCGGCATACTCGCGGGCATCTGCCGCGACCCCCGGCCGCTGGTGCTCAAGAACATGTCCGACCGGCGCCTGCCGCCCTACTACGCCGAGGACCGTGACGGCCCCGCGGTCACCGACCTGTGCGCCGTGCCGCTGCTGCGCCGCGGAGAGCTGCTCGGCATCGTCTGCGCCGACCGCTGCGGCGATCGCCCGTTCACCGGCGAGGAGCAGGCCCGCATCGCCGCCGCCGCCCAGCACGTGCAGCGCATCGTCGACCAGGAGCGGGCCTTCTCGGCGATCGAGCGCGGCAAGTACGAGCAGGAGCAGTTCTACCGCGCCAGCGAATTGCTGAGCGGCGCGCTCGGCCTCGACGAGGTCTACAGCAAGAGCTTCCGGGCGATCCGTGCGATCGCCGATTATGACCTCGCGGTCCTCACCAGCCACGACAGCCACGGCCGGACCCACCGCGTGCTGGCGATCGACGCCCCCGGCGCGCGCGACCCCGAGCACGGCCTCGACTGGGGCACCCTCGCCGACAGCCTGCACGACCTCGTCTTCGAGGACGGCGCCGGCTTGGTGGCGATGGCCGTCAAGAATCGTCATCACATGCCGGTCGACGACGAGCGCGTCGAGCCCGAGACCGTCGTCTTCACCCTGCACACCCGCCTGCGCCACGCGCAGAGCCTGCTGGTGCTGCCGCTGGTGCGCGGCGAGCAGGTGCTCGGCGCGATCACTCTGGTCTCGGCGCGCGAGCATCGGTTCCCGCGGGCCACGCGAGAGATGCTGCGCGTCATCTCGCATCAGGTCAGCGTCAGCCTGCAGAACGCGCGCATGTACCGGGCGATGGAGGAGCGCGCGACCACGGACGGCCTGACCGGACTCACCAACCATCGCGCCTTCCGCGAGCGCCTCGGTCAGGTGCACGACCTCGCCGAGCGCACCGGCCAGAAGTACACGCTGATCCTCACCGACATCGACCACTTCAAAAAGGTCAACGACACCCACGGTCATCCGGTCGGCGACGCCGTGCTCAAGCGCGTCGCCGCGGTCTTCGCCGGCCGCGCGCGCAAGGTCGACGTCGTCGCCCGCTACGGCGGCGAGGAGTTCGTGTTCGTGCTCCCCGACACCGATGGCGAGGGCGCCGAGCTGTTCGCCAACAAGCTGCGCGAGGAGGTCGCCGCCCAGATCATGAGCAGCGAGCAGGGCCCCTTCCAGGTCACGATCTCGATGGGCGTCGCCGAGTACCCGCTGGACTGCCGCGAGCCCGGCGAGCTGATCGAGCGCGCCGACCAGGCCCTCTATCGCTGCAAGCGCGGCGGTCGCAACTGCGTGACCCGCTGGTCCCGCACCCCGGCCGCCCCCAAAGCCGCCGCCGGCTGAGACCGGGGCCGCGCGGCTTGCGCTCTACCCGCCCATGTCTGCCGTCGCGCGCGGAAACCGCGAAGGTGTGTCCGCGAGCGAATGGCGCGATAACGCTCACTTTAGGGTACTTGTCTCTAGATTTCATGCGCGAGAATACTTCACGCACATGAAATTGCTTTTCGTGCGCATGAAAAGTATCTTGCACATGAAATAAGGCACGATGTCAGCGAAGCCCTCCTCAGATGCAAATCGCGAGAGCCGGTGGATCGACCGTCTGCTCGCTGCCCTGGCGGCGGACGGCTGGTCGACGCAATCCGAGGTGCCCTTGCCGGGGCAAGAGTCGCATCACAGTGTCGACGTGATCGCCCGCAAGGGGCAGCGCACCTACGTGATCGAGGTAAAGGGCGCGCGCGATGCTCGCAGCACCACGCTCATATCCCTCGCCGCGGCAGGGCTTCTGCAGGCCAGAAAGTACGCCTCCGTGATTACGGGAACTCCGATGGTCGTCGTCGGAGCACCGCGATTGTCGCCTTCGCTCGTCCAGGCTCTCCGCCAGTTCCTCGCTGATTTCGGTGATGGTGCGTCGTGGGGGGCCGTCGACGAATCTGGATTGCTCGAACTCCACGGCGCTGGCCTCGAGGGGGTGAATGCGGCCATTGGCGGCCCCTCACTAAAAGTCCCGCGTGACGCCACGTCGCAGGCCCTGCGGGCTCGGATGGATCCACTCTCCGATCTCGGCCAGTGGTGCCAGAAGGTGCTGCTCAGCCATCTCTTGCCCGCAGAGCTGCAACTCACGCACGGGTCACATGTCGGGCGGCCTGTCCGCAACGCGAACGAGCTGGCCAGGATGGCCGGCGTCTCGGCGCCGACGGCCTGGCGCATGGTCAGCGCGCTGCGGGAGGATGGCCTCCTGAGCCGATCCGAGCCGCTTGAGCTGCTGCGCCCCGAGGTGTTGATGACACGCTGGCAGGCGACGAACCTGCGCCAGCGGCCAGATATCCGGGCGCGGTGGCTGTTTCCGTCGCAGGCTGGCCCACTCGAGCGACTGCAGGACACGCTCCGCCTCTCTGGCGCGCGGCCCGACACGACCGCCATACGCACCCCTCGCATGGCCCTCGGTCTCTTCGCGGCGGCCGAGGTGTTGGGGCACGGCTTTGTACGTGGTGTGGCTCCCCATCTGCTCCACGAGAACCCGAGCGCCGGAGAGCTCGAACGACTCGGGCTGACGCCTGCCGGCCCTGGCGAACGTGTCGACGTATTTGTCCGCAAACCCCGCTTCCCAGAGGCCGTATTCCGCGGAGTCGCCCCGGTTAATGGCGTCCCCGTCGCCGACATCTTTCAGGTCTGGCTCGACGTCTCCGCCCACCCTGCGCGCGGCCGCGAGATGGCCGATCACCTCGCCAGTCGGGTGCTCTCGCGCGTCTTCTCGACCGCGGATGAACATCTTATCACTGACGATGAGATCCTATGAGTGACGATGAAGCTTTGCTGCGCCGAGCGCTGGCGGCCCTCGGCCCCTACCGCTCCGAGCTTGTGATCGTCGGCGCCTGGGCGCATCGCTTGTTTGAGCGACATCCCCTCCTGGCATGCCCCCTCGGCCATTCTCCGCTGATGACGGAGGACGCGGATCTCGCGTCACCGGCGAAGCTTGCGATCATCGGCGATCCCATCCCGCAGCGGCTCGCGGACGCGGGCTTCGACCAGCGGCTCACTGGAACGGGTCCGTTGCCGGTGATGAAGTTCTTTGCGCGCGAGAGCAACGGTTTTTACATCGAGCTCATCGCCCCGCTCATCGGCGGCGATAGCGATCGGGACGGGGAGCCACGCACGCTCGTCACGGTCGGAGGCGCGACGGCGCAACTGCTGCGTCACGTCGAGTTGCTGCGCTTCGAGACGTGGGAACTCGAGCTCGGAGACGGTGTCGTCGCCCGCATCGCAAACCCTGCGAGTTACCTCGTACAAAAGATCCTGACACGGCGCGAGGGGGCGGGGCGCGACAAGTACGGTAAAGATCTGCTCTACATCCATGACACACTGCTAATGTTCGGCCCGCGCCTGCACGAGTTCCGACCGCTCGCTACGCGGGTGCTGGCCCAGCTGCCTCCGAAGCTCGCTGCCAAGGTCCGGAGCTTTGTCTTTACGTCATATCCAGAGCGACTGGCGCGCGCCGCCGAGATCGCTCTCGCGACCGGACGACCTTATCCACCGGATGCTACAGCGATCGCTAACACATGCAGGGTCGGCTTCGGCACGCTCTTCGGCAGCTGACCCCACGACCGGGCACGCCGCCGGCTGAATCAAATCTCCGCTGCTCGCTCAGCCGCCGCGCGGCTCACGAAGCAGCCGCACCCGCACATGCTGGTGCTGGCGGTGCTTGTACTGCGTATGCGAGTTCTCGCCCTGCTCGTTGGCCTCGGCCGTGCCCTTGTCCATGATCTGGAACTCGGCGGTGACGAAGACGACGTGATTACGACCGTCGGCGAGCGCCGAGGCGGGCAGCAGGCTGTCGACGCGGACCGGCAGGTCGGCGATGAAATTGAGCAGGCGAAAGCCCTTGCCCGAGAACTCGTTGTTGGCCGGCTTGACGCCGTCAGCCGCGGTGGACCCGTCGGCCGCCGGAGCGGACCCGTCGGCCGGGGTAGCATTGGCGTCCGCGGTGTCGAAGCCCTCTTCTTGCAGGACCTTGAGGCTGTCGAGGTCGATCAGGGTGTTCACCGTCTGACCGGGCACGATGTAGTTGAAGGGGATGCAGCGGTGCAGCAGTATGCGCAGGGTCGGGACCAGGTCGTCGGCGTTGCGCACGATCAGGCGGAAGCGCAGGCGGTCGAACACGCGCGCCGCGCTGGTCTCGCGCTTGAGCAGCAGCTTGGTGACCTGCGACTCCTTGGTCTTGCGCGACCACGAGAACTCGACCACCGGCACGCCTGCGGTCCGCAGCTCGTCGAACATGCGGGTCACGCCCTCCTCGACCTGCGAGAAGATGTCGTTGTCGCTGATCGCGAGGGTCGTCGCCAGCTCGCGGGCGTCGAGGTGATAGATGATGTGCATCACCTTCAGCAGCATGCAGGCCATGCGCTGCTGGGCGCTGGCCTTGCCCGAGGCGACCAGGGGCAGCTGCACCCACGGCAGCTTGTCGGCGATCGCCTCGTCGAGGCGCAGCTTGAGCACCTCGACGATGTAGCGCGCGGCTTGCTGGCGCAGGTCGGCGAGGCGCTCACGGTCCTTGGCGTCGTCGATGTCCAGGCAGTTGAGCGCGAGCAGCCGCCGGACGTCCTCCTCCGAGGTCATCGCCAGGCGGTGCCAGTCGATCACCGACTGGCCACGCAGCAGCAGCTGAATCTCGCCGAGGTCCTGGAGGCTGAGCTCACCGAGCCCGCCGACTTGCCAGAGCGCCTGGGACGCGAGGAAGGCGCTGAAGGGGTCCGACTGCTTGGGCGTCGTCATCCCATCAGCCCATCAGCGCTTCGAACGAGCTGTCTGCCCGTGTCCTCAGCCGCTGACTCCTCGCGAGAAGCGCAGGGTGCCGACCAGAAGGCCGATCGTGACGAGGGCAGCACAGATGTTTCCGAGATAGGCGGTCATGAACCCTTGCTCCAGTCCTGTGGCGGGCACTCGCGCGCCGGCGAGTCGTGCCGTGGCGCCGTGACACCGTGATGCTGCCTAGTTAGCATGCCGGTCGTCGTGGCGGAAAAAGTCGGACATGTAGGACAAAGGAGTAGGTCTTAAGCGCCGACGTTTGCAGGGGGCGAGCCCTGTTATTCAAACATCTGGACCCAGATAGCACATTCCCCACACGTTGGGAAAGCCCCGGAAAGCCGCCAATTCCCGGCAAAACGACCGGGAACCTCATGCACCTACACCGGAAGTTCGTGGCCGGATTGGCCGCTGGGAGCAAGACCGCGGGCCGGGCTTGCCGCCGCGCGGCCGGGCCTGGGCAAATCCTGGAGATCTCGCTAATTCTTGAGCGCGCGGCCATGAATTGGCGGCGTGAGTCCCGGGGCGGTACCCTGCCCGGCATGCGCGACCCGGACGATGATGATGATCCCCCGCCGCCACGCGAGGACCGACTGTTCGGGTCGAGCGGCTTTCGGCGCAAGCTCAGCGAGGGTCTGACCGGCCTGCTGGACCCCGACGGCGCGCTCGGGAAGGGCAAGGACTTCGTCACCGGCGTCTCGCAGGCGACCAAGACGGAGGTCGTCCGCATGGTCTCCGCCGAGGTCCGCAACTTCCTCGACGGCATGGACACCAAGGAGCTCATGCAGAGCGTGATCGCCGGCCTGGTCATCGACGTGAAGGCCGAGATCCGCTTCTCCATCGACCCCAACGGCCAGCTCAAGACCTCGATGTCCACCAAGGACTCCGAGGTCCGCAACGCCAGCGACCCCCCGAAGAAGTCCCGCAACCCCGAGACCGCCCGCCCCGAGCCCTCGCGCCACGAGCCCACCCGCCCCGAGCCCACCCGCCAGGAGTCCCGCGCTCAGGAGTCCCGCCACGAGTCCACCCGTCACGAGTCCGCCCGTCACGAGCCTTCGCGCCCGCACGAGCCGACCCGTCACGAGCCGACCCGTCACGAGCCGACCCGTCACGACTCGAACAAGCCCGGCGGCAAGCACGAGTGAGCGGCTGTCCCTCGGGACAGGTCAAACCATCGGATTCTCGAGCTTGCCGAGGTCCCAGCCGGCCAGCTCGACGAAGCTGCTGCAGCCGGGGGTCAGCGCGTTGACCCCCTCGGGCGTGCCGGTGAAGATCAGGTCACCGGGCAGCAGCGTCATGCAGGCGCTGATGTACGCCAGCAGAAAGGGCAGGTCGAAGACCATGTCCGACAGCGCCGCGTCCTGCTTGCGGGCGCCGTCGACCCCGCCGCGGATGCGCAGGTTCGCGGCCGGCAGCGGCTCGCCCGGCGTGGTCATCCGGATCCACGGACCGACCGGGCCGAACCCATCAAAGCCCTTGGCGCGGGTCCACTGCTTGTCGCTCTTTTGCAGGTCGCGGTTGCTGATGTCGTTGCCGAGCGTGTAGCCGGCGATGTGCTGCCAGCCGTCGGCCGCCGCGATCGCCGTGGCCTTGCGACCGATCACCGCCACCAGCTCCGACTCCATGTCGATGCGCGCGTAGCCGCGAGGCAGGCGCACTGGTTCGCCGCTGGCGACGATGCAGCTCGGCGGCTTAAAAAACAGCAGCGGCTCGCTCGGCACCTCGTTGCCGAGCTCGGCCGCGTGCGCGCGAAAGTTGCGGCCGACGCAGATCACCTTGCTCGGCCGCACCGGCGCCAGCAGCTTCGCCGCCCCCAGCGCACCGATCGGCTCGCCGCGCAGCGCCAGCGCCCGCGCGTACGGCTCGCCCTGCTCGTCCGCGAAGGGGTCGTCGATCGCCTCGAGCGCGCTGTCCGGCCCCGGTGCCGCGCCCGAGGTGAAGGTCCGGACCCAGCGCGGACCGCCCGCGACGCCCACCCGGCCGATCCACAGCACACCGCTCGTTTCGCTCGTCGCCATGGTCCGAGCGTGCCGGCAGCGCCACGGCCAGACAAGCGGTCGGGGGCCGGCAAATGCCCCACGCCCGCACCCCTGACCGCCTCCGCGCACGCTGGCGACCGGCGTTTGTCGTCGCCCGGCGCCCGCGAGTGGGTATGCTGCTCGCCCGCATGAGCCGCTTCGTCCAGCGCGCCCTGATCGGCGTCGTCCTCGGCGTGCTGCTGTACGTCGGCGCCGTGCTGTACGTCGACCTCGGCCGCATCACCGCCGCGCTCGACGGTTATGCGTGGTCCGCCGTGCTGCTCGCGCTCGCCCTCTCGAGCCTCAACTACCTGCTGCGCTTCCTCAAATGGGAGCTGTGTCTCGGCTGGCTCGGCGTGCGCGGCGACGGCCCCGGCGACGCCCCCCAGCTCAGCCGCGGCCGTTCGCTGCTGATCTACCTCGCCGGCCTCAGCATGTCGGTCACGCCCGGCAAGATCGGCGAGGTGCTGCGCAGTTATCTCCTGCACCTCAGCGACGGCGTGCCCTTCGCCCGCACCGCCCCGATCGTCGTCGCCGACCGCCTCACAGACCTGGTCGCGCTGGTCGTGCTCAGCCTGGTCGGCGTCAGCCAATTTCGCGAATACCTCCCGATCGTCCTGATCACCCTCGCCCTCGTGGTCGCCGGCGTCGTCGTGCTCGGCACCCCGCGCCTGTGTCGCGGCCTGCTGGGCCTGCTCGCCCGCCTCCCCGGCCTCGCCCCGATCGCAGCCCGCGCCGGCGCCATGGTCGACAGCAGCGCCGCCCTGCTGCGCCTGCGCCCGCTGCTGGTCCTCAGCCTGATCAGCGTGGTCGGCTGGGGCCTCGAGTGCGTCGGCTACTGGCTGATCGTGCGCGGCCTGGTCGGCGCCGAGGCCAGCCTCTCGCTGTGCACCTTCCTGTGGTCGACCACCACCCTCATCGGCGCCCTCAGCTTCCTGCCCGGCGGCCTCGGGGCCACCGAGGGTTCGCTCGCCGTGCTCGTCACCCGCCTCGCCGCCGGCGTCTCGCAGCCCGCGGCCCTCGCCACCACCCTGCTGATCCGCGCCTGCACCCTGTGGTACGGCGAACTGGTCGGCGGCATCGCCCTCGCCGCCCTGCTCCGCCACCCTCCCCCACCATCATCCCCAGTCCTCGACACCCCGGCAAATCCATGCACTACACGATCACCGACGACTTCGACACCAGCCTCCAGCATTACTGGGAGGTCTTCTTCGACGACGCCTACAACGCCGAGCTCTACAAGCACCTGAAGATCGGTCGCGAGGTGTTGGAGCTCCGGCGCGAGGGCGAGGGCGACGATCTCATCATTCGCCGCAAGATCAAGCTGAGCCCGCAGCGCGAGCTCCCGGCGCTGTTCGCCCGGTTCGTCAAGGGCGCGATCACCTACACCGAGCAAAACGTGTACACCGCCCGGACCAGCTCGATCGACGTGGTCACGATCCCCGGCTTCATGGCCGACGCGCTGACCACCCGCGGCACCTACAAGGTCCAGGCGCTCGGCCCGAACGAGGTCCGCCGGATCTGGGACGGCGACGTCACCTGCAAGATCCCGCTGGTCGGCGGCAAGGTCGAGAAGGGCATCGTCGAGGAGGTCACGCAGAGCTATCGGGCCACCACCGAGTTCACCCGCAAGTGGCTCGCCGAGCACCCCTAGGTCGCCCATC
Source organism: Nannocystis sp. (assembly GCF_013812955.1). Lineage (GTDB taxonomy): Bacteria > Myxococcota_A > Polyangia > Nannocystales > Nannocystaceae > Nannocystis. The sequence continues at coordinate 11,561 of NZ_JACCSO010000652.1, forward strand.
GACCCCGGCAGTCCCCGGCAAGTACCAACAAAGGCGCCTCGCCGGGCCCAGCCGCGCGGCTGCGCGCGACAGGTCTGCGAACAGGCGTACTCACCCCGCGCACGCCCTCCGACGCAAGCGCCGGGCTGTATATTGGGCGCGCGCCTTGTCTCCGATGGATCAAGCAGCTTCGCTACATAGGCTGCATGCACATCGCCCTCGACACCTACAACCTCACTGCCGCCGAGCGCCTCCTCTGCGAAACCGCCCTTACCACCGCGGGTAGCATCGTCGAGGCCGCCAAGCTGCTCGGCATCACCCGGCACGCGCTCAAGCGGCGCATCATCAAGCACGGGATCCGCTGGAGCCGCGAGGGCGGTCGGATCGCCGGTGGCGTCTCGGACAGCTCCGGCCGCGTGGCCGCCGCGCCCGCGACCGCCGCGATCTCGGCCTGAATCCGCGCCCGTCCGCCTGTCATCCTCGGCGAGGGTCCGGGGGTGCCGCGTTTAATTAAGCCGATCCGCTCACCATTTCACTAACATACTGCAATCGCAAGGCCGCCTCGACGATGGTTCGTGGCGGCTTTTCGCATGTCCGAAAGTTCATGTCCTCGCGGACATCTACCTCCATTGTTCAGCGCTTGATGTCGCTGACCTCCAGCGCGCCCGGGACCACCGTCTTGGTGACCGACTCGGCCGGCTTGCCGACCAGGCGGCGTCCGAACATGCGGCCCATCTCGGTCTCCAGCTCGATGATCTCCGAGGCGCCGACCGCCTGGAGGATGCGGGCCTCGCGGGCCGAGCGGGCGCGGGCGATGATGTTCGTGACGCCGACCTCGCGCAGCGCCGCCATCGTCAGGACCGTCGCCTCGAAGTTCTCACCGATCGCCACGATCACCGCCGTGCACTTCAGGGGGTCGACCGACTGCAGCGCGACCGGGTCGGTGGCGTCGAGCTCGAGCGCGAAGGCCACTTTGCGCTTGACCGCCTCGACCTCGGTCATGCGATTGTCGATGGCGATCACCTCGGCGCCCTGCTCGCTGAGCGACTCGGCGAGTGCGGCGCCAAAGCGCCCGAGGCCGATGATGAGGTAGCGCTGGCTGGACATGCCGCATCTTCGCAAGCGGCGGCCCGCTTGTCACCCTCATCATCCCGCTCTCACTACCCCACCGGCAGATCCTCGCGTGCGAGGCGATAGCGCTGGGCGCCGCCCTCCTGGGCGACCGCCAAGGCGATGGTGAAGGGTCCGACGCGACCGATGAACATCGCCGCCGTGATGATCAGCTTGCCCGCGACCGTCAGCGAGGCGGTGATCCCCGTCGACATGCCGACGGTAGCGAACGCGGAGACGGCCTCGAAGGCGAGGCGGATGAAGGGCTGGTCCTCGGTCAGGGTCAGCAGCAACACCAGCGTCAGGATGATGCCGATCGACATTGCGCTCACCGCGATGGCCTTGCGCAGCGCGTCCGGGGCGATCGCTCGCCCGCCGAGCTCCGGTTCACGACCGCGCAGCTCCCCGCGCAGGGTCGCGAACACCACCGCCGCGGTGGTCGTCTTGATGCCGCCGGCCGTCGACGCCGGCGAGCCGCCGATGAACATCAGCGCGCACATCAGCAGCAGCGTCGCGTCCTTCATCACCCCATAATCGATGGTGTTGAAGCCCGCGGTGCGGGTGTTGACGGACACGAACAGCGCCGCCAAAACCCGGCCGCCGGGTCCGACCTCGCCGGCCGGGGCCAGCGCTCCGGTGAACTCGAGCACCATCACGGCGCCGGTGCCGAACGCGACCAGCAGCACCGAGGTGGAGACGACCACGCGCGTGGTCAGGCTCAGGCGCGGGGGCATCGGCCGGTGCTTGCGCACCATCCGGATCAGCCGCCGCCAGCCGGTGCGCACCAGCTCCATCATCACCGGGAAGCCGAGCCCGCCGAAGGTGATCAGCAGCATGATCACCACCTGCACGCCCGGGTCGCCGATGAAGCCCGACAGGCCGCCCGGGAACAGCGAGAAGCCGGCGTTGCAGAACGCCGAGATCGAGTGAAACACCGCCATCCACAGCGCCGAGGACTCGCCCAGGCGCGGGTCGCCGGTGAACATCGTCCACAGCGCGAACGCGCCGATCGCCTCGATGATGAAGGTCCCGGCGATGATGCCGAGCACGATCTGGCGCAGGTCGGCGAGCGTGCGCGCGTCGAGCATCGCCGCGTAGCGCAGCTGGCTCTGCAGCGAGGTGTTGCGGCTGAAGGTCAGGGCCAGCGCCGCGATCGTCATGATCCCGATGCCGCCGAGCTGGATGCCCGCGAGGATCACCCCCTGCCCGAACAGCGTGTACGTGGTCGGCACGTCGTTGACCGACAGACCGGTCACGCACACCGCGCTGGCGATCGTGAACAGCGAGTCGATATAGGACACTTGCCCGAATTGGGTCACCGACAGCGGCAACGTCAACAACAGGCTGCCCACCGCGATCATCGCCGCGAAGCTGCCCGCCAGCAGCACCGCCGGCCGCTGCGCCATGTTCAGCAGGATCCGTCCGCTGCGCTCCGGCGCCATCACCAGGCCGCCCGCCAGCAGCGCCAGCACCGTGAACACCAGGTCGTAGGTCTGCGCCGCGCCGGCCCGGCTCGCCGCGTCGCCCGCCGTCGGCGAGAACATCTCCAGCACCACGAAGAAGCGGGCCACCGCGAAGCCCAGCAGCGCGACCAGCAAGCTGCCCTCGAACCACAACACCCCCGACAGCCAGCCCGCCGACTGCCCCGGCGGCCCCGGCGGCCCCGGCTGCCCCGGCTGCGCCGTCCGCGGCTGCGCCACCAGCTGCCGCAGCCGCTCCGCGACCGCGAGCACGACCAGCAACATCCCTATGAGCACCGGCGGGCCGGTCCAGGGCGAGCCGAGGCTGATATCGAGACCGACGATCGCCAGCGCGACGAGGAGGACCAGCCAGTTTCCGACGGGCACGCCTGCAGTGTATCGCGCGCGCCCCACCGCCCGGCACGCGCTCGCAAGGGGCCCGCACCCCCCAACGGGCCACGGCCCAACATCGCTCGCAAGCGCCCTCGCGCCCGCATACGCGGCCGTCGCGATAGACTCGCGCCCTCGCATGCCCACGCGCCTCCTTCTGCTCCTCGGCCTCCTCTCCGCCCTCGCCAGCGCCTCCGGGTGTGCCACGGCCGCGTGCAAGCGCGTCCGCGACGACCGACAGGAGTTCCTGCGGCGGCGCGGCAGCGGCGACGCGGCCCAGCTGGTGGTCGCGGTGCCGATGGCGACCCTGAGCCAGAGCCTGAGCTGGCCGCTCTCGAAGTTGCCGCCGGTGTCGGTGCCGCTGCAAGTGCCCGGCCTCGACCTCGGCCTCGGCTCGCTCGAGATCAGCCTGCGCAGCATTCAGATCGTGCCGGCCGCGGAGGGTCAGCTGGGCCTGCGCGTCAGCTTCGCGCTCGCCAGCCGCGGCCGCAGCATCACCGCGATCGACCTCGACGCGACCGTGGTCCCGCAGATCCTTCCGCAATCCAACACGGTCCGCCTGTCGCTGCGCGCCCAGGACCTGGTCCGCATCCGCCCCAGCCTGCCCCCGGCCGAGCGCGCCAAGTTCTCGGCCTTCCTGCGCAACCAGCTGCCCGGCGGCGCCGAGGCCCTGCTCGGCCGCGGCCGCATCGACGAGGCCGCGGAGAAGGTGCTCGCCGACCTCGTCGAGCGCCACTTCCCGGCCGTGCGCGACAACCTGCTGACCCGCGTCGGCACCCTCGTCGACGTCGAGATCGAGCTGCCCCCGGTGCCGCTGCAGCGCGTGGTGCTGCGCTCGCCCGGTCAGGACCTCGAGCTGTGGCTGCACACCACGCTGCCCGCGGCCCCGCTCGCCGCCGGTCCGGCTCGCCTGCCCGGCAGTGATGCGCGCCTGGTCCAGGTCCGCATGTCCGGCTCGGTCGCCGCCGAGCTCGCCAACCAAGGCATCGCCCGCGGCCAGATCCCCGCCCGCTACGACGAGAGCGGCGAAGCGAGCCCGACCGGCGAGTTTGAGGCCGGCGTCGGCTGGCAGTCCGGACCGCGTCCGCTCCGCATCCACGCCTGGAAGCAAAAGCCCGTGTGCGCCCACGTCGAGTTCGCCGCCACCCCCCGGCTGAGCGCCGAGCGCGGAGAGATCAGCATCGCCGTGCCCGACGCGAAGGTCGAGCAGGTCACCGGCGCGGCCAAGGCCAAGCTCGCGTTCTGGTTTAGCGGCCTCGGCCGGCAGACCTTCGCCTTCAGCCAGGCGATCGCCGGCGCCACCGAGTTCGACCTGCTCGGCGTCGACTACGAGGCCACCCCGCTGCGCGCCGCGACCGTCGGCGACGACCTCTTCATCGACCTCTCCCTCGCCCCGAGCAAGCCCACCCGCAAGCCCTAGCGGGCGCGTCTATAACCTGTCCTTTCGGACATTCCGCGCATCGCTCCGCGACCGGTCGCCGGCAGCTCGCCGACACGGCGATCCACGCGCCTCGAAATCACCTCCCGGGATCACCTCGTGAGCGTGAACACGGGGGCCACGGCCGCGCGTTCATCGATTGCACACTTTGTTTAGTGGCTTACAAAAATAACAGTCGGATGCTCTGTTGATCCAGCATCGCGCCACCGCTCACGGCACTTATCCACAGATCCGGAACCGTGGAATTCGCGCCACAGGGGCCTCTGAGCGCGACATTTGCCGGTCGCTATCCCCGCACCGCAGGGGCTCGCTTTTGCGGCCTCGGCGTCGCTCGCGTGCATGACCAGGCAACTTGAGTTCGCTGTATCCCCCCGCGTAGCGGCTGCATAAACTCCGGATATCGACGCGCTCGCGGAAACGACCGCAGGCGCGCGAATGCTGGGAGCACGAGTGATGGGGGGGGGGGGGGGGGGGGGGGGGGGGGGGGGGGGGGGGGGGGGGGGGGGGGGGGGGGGGGGGGGGGGGGGG
>NZ_JACCSO010000656.1 GCF_013812955.1 Nannocystis sp.
CCTGGTATACCGCCCCGGCCCCGCTCAAATCGCCCTGTGCCTGCAGCACATCCCCAAAGCGCTCAAGACTCACTGTCACATCTCGCAGCGCCTCTTCCGTGTCTCCCGAGATCCCACGAATACGCCGCTTCAGTGCCACCCCCCCCTCGTATGCTGCCCGGGCCTCACTTAAATTACCCTGCGCTGCTAGCACGTCTCCCAATTGATCGAGCCCAATCCCCTCAATATGAAGGACCGCCGCGGTATCCCCCAAGCGTGCACGTCGCTCGCCGCTTAGCGTCAGCCCGCGCTCCGCAGTAGATCGCGCCTCGTCAAGCGCCCCGCGCCGCAAGAGTAACTTTGCCAGGTTTTTATGCGCTGCGGGTCCGGCCGTCGCCGCATCGACTGCGATCGCCCCTCTGTAGTGCCGCTCGGCCGCGACGAGATCCCCGAGTTCCCACTCGAGACCCGCCAGCACTACCAGGGCGCGAGCCTGAAGTGCAGGACTCGGCGCAGCCTCCATGGCGTACACGGCCTGCTCCCGGCCCTCGTCGCGGCGCCCGACGGCGAACAATGCCCGCGCTGCCCGAATACGTGCATTCGTCTCCGCGTCCGCCTGGCCCGCGCGCTGCGCCGCCGCGACCGCCTGCAGCGCCAGCTGCACCGCCTCGGGGCTACCCGGCGGATTGTCCGGTACATGCTCTCGCAGCGTAATCGTAGGCTCCGAACCTGAGCTCGCGACCGGCGCGACATCCAGCGCGAGTGAGCGGATCGACCACAGATCCGGCGCCGCTTCCCGCGATCGCGCCTTGAACTTCGTCGGCGCGCAGAGCAGCAGGCCCCCTCGCAGCTGCTCGCGCAGCAGCTCGCGGCGCTCATTGAGCCGCAGCAGGAATTGGTCCCACGCCGCCTGCCAGGCCTCCTCCTGGCGTACCACCGCCACCGTCACGCACCCGTCACAGCCATCGGCGCCCGCCAGCAGCCACGCGAGCACCTCGACCAGCGCACCGGGTTCACGTGGCTGTTGAATCACCGATCCGCGGCCCACGGCCCGCAGCTGCCCTTCGATCCGCTGATGCAGCTCATGCACGCTCGGCGTGTGATCCGTGAACACCCAACCGATCCAGAAGCCCGGCGTCCACTCGATGTGCTGCCGCAGGCTCTGCCACGCGGCCTCGCCGCTGGCGCTCAGGAGCTCCTCGCTCATGAGGCCACGTCGCCGCCCTCACGTGCAACCAGCGTTGCCACCTGCTTCTCGACGTGTTCGGCCACCAGCGGGTGCACCGCCACCCACTCCGCGCCATTGCGGTAGGTGAGCACGAGGTGCGTGTCGAAGAACCGGGCCAGGTCGTGCAGCCGGCCCTGGCCGTCGAGCTCGGCGCCCTTTGTGGTGTGGATCCGCTGCAACCATCGCGCGTCATCGTTTGCGATCGGAAGGTAACTATTGCGTACCTCGGCGAGCGCGAGCTCGAGGATCCGTGGCTGCGCAGGCAGTCCATCGTGCCGCGATAACCGCAGCACGGTCTGCAAGAGCCGGAACAGATCACGCAGGTACCCACCCGACGCCAGCAACAGCTCGTCCAGCGCCTCCTGGTCACCGAGCAACCGCTTCCAGTCGCCCCGCTTCTCCACAATTTGCTCGAGCGACTTCAGCCCCGCGTTGCACTGTTGACCGTTTTGATGCCGAACCTTCACGCAGGGGATCGTCTGGGCATTGCTGTAGAGACCGGCCACCCCTGGCGCCTTGATCTTGAGCCACGGCGGCACCGTGTACACCACATGCAACGACGGGATCCGCAGCTTATCGGCGTGCCCCTCGAAGAGCGTCTCGAGCGCAGCGGCGACCTCGGTGGCATTGATCGACGTTCCGCGGATCTGCTCGACCGAGTCGAGCAGCAGCACCACCCGCAGCTCCTCGTTCTTGTGCTTGCGCCGTAGTGCCACGATGCACTCGCCGAAGAACTCATGGACGTCCTTGACGAGCGCGCCCAGGTGCCCCTTGAGCCGGTCTTGCAGGACCTGGCGAAAGGTCGGGTCGTTCTTGAGATTGAGCTTGATCTGCGCGCCCGCCTCGACGCCGGATCCGACGCCCTTGACGCCCAGGCCCACCTCGCTGAGATCGACACGTGTACGGGTCAGAAACGCCCAGCACCGGGTCCAGTAGCCCTCATGAAGCACTTTGTCACCGCCCGGCGTGGCGTCCCTGGCCATCGCTTCGCCGAAGGCGCCCGCCGCGGCGAGCAGAAAGTCGCTCACGTCCACCGCGGTGGTCATGTTGAGGTAGTCCTTCATGTCGCAGAGCACGACCAGGCAGCCCCCCTTCTTCTCGAGCCCACGCTTGAGCCGGCGCAGCTCCGTGCTCTTGCCCGTGCCGCGAAAGCCGCTGAAGAGCTGGGCGCTGTCCACAGCGGACCACTCGATGGTCGCCTGCAGCTCGTCCACAGGGTCCGTCGGCGCGCTGTTACGATCCTCGTAGAGCGGCACGTAGACCCGCTGGTCGTCGACCGGGTCGAGCGGCCGATCGCTCAACGCCTGATAGAAGCTCTTGAGGAACTCACTGTCCGCCGCCGCCATGGGCACTCCTTACCGCGAAGCCCCTCGCGGGGTCCACTGGACCACTGTTACGCGCCCACTCCGCCCCTTTCGGGCCGCGCAAGCTCGCGTTTCTTGACATCCAACCGCGGAATACCCCCGTCCGGCGCAATGCGCGTCGACAGCCGCGATGTGCGCCTTCTCCGCGATGTGCCACCGTGCCCGGGCTCGCCCCCCGCAGGCTCACCGCGACCACGACCGACGCCGCCGTGAGCCTTTGGCGCCCGCCGAACAAGATCACGGCGGCGGGAACTTCGAGGCGGCGCCGCTGTCACTCGACCTTGCGGCACTTCGTGTGCCGCCGCGCGAAACTGCTGGATGGCCCTGCGGGGCCAGGACAGGGGTATTTTGTCATGTCACAAGGCTGGTTGAAGAAGCGTTCGAAGGATGGGGCCGACGAGGTTAAAGCCGACCTGCTGCCGGTCATGAACATCATGTTCTTGCTGATCCCGGCGTTGTTGGTGGCGATGGAGTTCGCGAGCATGGCGAGCGTCGTCGTCACGCCGCCGAATATGTGCAGCGGCTGCACGACCAAGAACACGCCGCCGGCCGAGCCGCTCCACTTCCAGGTCGAGATCCGCGAGGATGGCTTCAAAGCGACCGCCGGGGGCGCGATGCTCGGCGAGCTGATCCCGCTGCAAAACGGCGCCCACGACTTCGCCGCGCTCGCCGAGCGGACCCGGACGCTCAAACACTCGCACCCCGACGAGGCCCGGGTGACGGTCACCGCCGAACCTCGGGTTCACATGCAGACGCTGGTCCAGACGCTCGACACCCTGCGCGGCGACGAGTGCCGCCTCGCCGGCGTGGCCAGGGGCGAGGCCCCCTCGGCGCAGTGCCTGTTCTGGGAGGCCTCGATCTCCAGCTTCGGCTGATCGTCGGTCCGTCCGTGATCCGCGGGCACGCCATTTCATGGCCGGGGCACGGCGGGTCGGCGAGGCTCCCGCGCGCGCGTCAGCGTTGTGAAAGCCGCGCCCGGGTGCGATGATGCGCCGCGTGCCGCGTCGCGTGCTCTCCGAACCTCTGGTCCACTTCGCGGTCCTCGGGCTCGTATTCTTCGCCTTGCACGCTGCGCTGGCCCCCGGGCGCGGCGAGGCGCTCGCGGTCGACGGTGAGCGTGTGCGTGCGACCGAGCTCGCGCTGGCCCGTCGCCTCGGCCACGACCCCACACCCGCCGAGATCGCCGCGGCGCTGCGGATCGAGCTCGACGAGCAGCGCCTGTACCGCGAGGCGCTCGCCCTCGGCCTCGAGCGCGACGACCCGATCGTGCGCCGCCGCCTGATCCAGAAGCTGCGCTTCGTGCACGAGGACCTCGCCGATCCCGGCGAGCCCGACGACGCCGCCCTGCTCGCCGTCCGCGACGCCGACCCCGCGCGCTACACCACCCCCGCGCGCCACGCCCTGACCCAGGTGTTCGCCGCCCGCGAGCGCCACGCCGACCCGCAAGCGGCCGCCCAGGCCCTGCTGCAGCGCCTGCAAGCCGGCGTCGAGCCCACCAGCCTCGGCGACCTGTGCGTGCACGGCCAGCGCTTCGGCGAGCGTCCGGCCGCCGCGTACGCCGGCATCTTCGGCGCGAAATTTGCCGCTGCGCTCTCAGACATGTCCCCGGGGACATGGTCGATCGCGCCGTCGGAGCTGGGCTGGCACGTCGTGCGCATCGACAGCATCAGCCCCCCGGTCCTCCCCGAGCTGGCGACCCTGCGACCCCGCCTGCGCGCCGACTGGGAGGCCACCCGCCGCGATGCCAGCAGCGAGGCCGCGCTCGCCGAGCTGCGCGCGCGCTACCCCGCGACCCTGATCGACGTGCCGCCCGCGATGGCGACGGCGCTCGCGGAGCAGGGACTTTGAGGCTCCTCCCCGGGCTCACCGCCGCGAGCCTGCTCGCGCTCGCCACCCCCGCGCACGCCCACGAGTTTCGCGCCGCGCTCGTGCTCGTCGACGTCGGCCCCGACGGCGCCCTCGAGCTGCGCCTCGAGCTGCCACCCGGGGCCGCGCGCCCGCGCTTCGAGCTGCCCGCCGGCTGCGAAGTGATACGCACCGCGCCGACCCTGCACGCCACCTGCGAACCCCGGGCCCTGCGCGGCGCGCTGACCGTGCACGACCTCGCACCCGAGCTCGAGCTGATCGCCCACCTGCGCAGCCCCGGACGACCGGCCCGCACCCAGGTGCTGCGCCCGGGCAGCCCGTCGCTGCCGCTGACCCCCACCGCCTCGGGCCTCGCCGGCTACCTGCGCCTCGGCGTCCTGCACATCCTCGGCGGCTTCGACCACCTGCTGTTCGTCGTCGGCCTCGCGCTGTGGGTCCGCGGCGCCGGCCGCTTGCTCGCGACCCTGACCGCCTTCACGCTCGCGCACAGCCTGACCCTCGCGCTCGCGGCCCTCGACCTCGTGCGCCTGCCGCAGCCCCCCGTCGAGGCCTGCATCGCCCTCTCGCTGGTCCTGCTGGCCCGCGCGGCGGTCCTGGACGACATGTCCCAAAAGACACCATGGCGCTTCGCTGGCGCCTGCGGCCTGCTGCACGGGCTCGGCTTCGCCGGGGCCTTGGCCGACATCGGCCTGCCGCAAGGCGCCGTGGTCGGCGCGCTCGCTGCCTTCAACATCGGCGTCGAGCTCGGACAGATCGCCGCGCTGGCGCTCGTCGGCGTGCTCGCCCTCGTCTTGCTGCGCCTGGCCCCTCGCGCCCCGCTGCGCCTGATCGTCGCCTACCTCATCGGCGGGCTCGCCTTCGCCTGGACCGCCCTGCGCCTGCTCGCGCTCGGGAGCCCCGTATGACCCGTATGACCCGTATGACCCGTATGATCGCACCACCTCTCGCCCTCGCGCTGCCCCTCGCCCTCGCGGCCTGCAACAACGCCGAGCCCCCGCGCACCTACGACGACCCGCGCGAGCCCTGCGCCGACCACAACCCGCAGCGCAACCTCTACTTCGGCGACCTGCACGTGCACACCGCCTACTCGTTCGACGCGTGGATCAGCGACGTGCGCACCGACCCCGCCGGCGCCTATCGCTTCGCCCGCGGTGAGGAGGTCGCGGGCGATCGCCTCGCCCGGCCGCTCGACTTCGCCGCCGTCACCGACCACGCCGAGTACCTCGCCGAGGTCGAGGGCTGCACCACGCCGGGCTCGCTGGTCTACGACACCCAGCGCTGCGTCGACTTCCGGGCCGCCGACGACGCCGCGCTGGTCCAGTTCGGCCTCGGCCTCAACAGCGAGACCCCGAAGCGCTTCGAGGACCTGTGCGGACCCGGCGGCCTCGACTGCCCGGCCCGCGCCGCCGCCGTGTGGCAAAGGGTGCAGGACGCCGGCGAGCAGGCCTACGACCGCAGCGCCGCCTGCGAGTTCACCAGCCTGATCGCCTACGAATGGTCGGGCGTGCGCAAGCTGGCCAACCTGCACCGCAACGTCATCTTTCGCACCCGCGACGTGCCGGCCGCGCCGATCAGCCACTTCGAGGCGCCGACCGCCTTCGAGCTGTGGTCGCGCCTGCAGTCGGAGTGCCGCGAGGGCCTGCCCGGCTGCGACGTCCTGGCGATCCCCCACAACAGCAATTGGAGCAACGGCAACCTGTTCGTGCCCGAAGTCCCGGAGGGCAGCGACCCGGCCGCCGTCGCCCGCCTGCGCGCCGAGCTCGAGCCATTGCTCGAGGTTTATCAACACAAGGGCGACTCGGAGTGCTCGAACGGCGTCAGCGGCATCGGCGAACCCGACGAGCTGTGCGACTTCGAAAAGCTGCGCACCGACGAGTTCGAGGACTGCGGCGACGGCGTCGGCAGCCAGGGCATCCTCTCGCGCGGCTGCGTGTCGCGGCTCGACTTCCTGCGCGGGATCCTGCTCCGGGGCATGCAGGAGGAGGCGAAGCTCGGCGTCAATCCGTACCGCCTCGGCGTGATCGCCAGCACCGATACGCACAACGGCACCCCCGGCAAGGTCGAGGAGGCGACCTACCGCGGACACTTCGGCACCCTCGAGAGCGACCCCGCCGCGCGCCTGACCGCGGCCATCCCGGCCGGCCCCCGCAACAGCCCCGGCGGCCTGGTGGCGGTCTGGTCGGAGGAGAACAGCCGCGAGGCGATCTTCGACGCGCTGCGCCGCCGCGAGGTCTACGGCACCAGCGGCCCGCGCATCGCCGTGCGCATGTTCGCCGCCTGGGACCTACCGAATGACCTGTGCGAGCGCGCCGACCTGGTCGAGGTCGCGGATCGCCGCGGCGTGCCGATGGGCGGCGTGCTCGGCGAACGCCCCGAGGGCGCCGCGCCGCAGCTGGTGGTCGCGGCCCAGCGCGACGTCGGCACCCCCGAACATCCGGGCAGCGGCCTCGCCCGCCTGCAGATCGTCAAGGGCTGGCTCGATGCCGCCGGCGACGGCCACATCGCCGTCTTCGACGTCGCCGGCGCCGGCGACGAGACCAGCGTCGATATGGACACCTGCGAGCCACGAGGCGCCGGCGCCGACGCATTGTGCAAGGTCTGGACCGACCCGGACCACGACCCGACCCTGCCCACATTCTATTATGCGCGCGTCATCGAGACCCCGACCTGCCGCTGGAGCTGGCGCGACTGCCTGACGCTCCCGACTGGCGAGCGGCCGGCGATCTGCGACGACCCGACCCTGCCGCGCACGATCTCCGAGCGAGCCTGGACCAGCCCGATCTGGGTCGATCCTTCTTGATCGTCCCCCGGACGCCCCGCTCACTCGCGTCGCCGGTTCAGCACCCCCGGAGACCGTGCATTCGCCTCGCCCCGGCCATTGAACATTGCCATTCATGATGAGGTCCTCAGCCCCCGCCGACCGGACCCCCGGGCAAACGTCGACCCTCGGGGACCCCTCGGCCCCCGCCGTACAACTCCCCTCCCGTCTCATTCCGAGCGCTTGACGCGTTGGCGGCGATCCTGGACCCTGCTGCGCGGACCCCACCAGGAGAACCACATGGCTACTCAGCAGCTCGCAGGAACCAAGACCCACCAGCACCTGAAAGACGCCTTCGCCGGCGAGTCGCAGGCCAACCGTCGTTACCTGTACTTCGCCAAGGTGGCCGACGTGGAGGGCCGCCCGGAGGTCGCCGGTCTGTTCAAGGACACGGCGGACGGCGAGACCGGCCACGCGCACGGTCACCTCGACTACCTCAAGGCCGCGGGCGATCCCGCGACCGGCCTGCCGATCGGCAACACCGAGAAGAACCTCAAGGCCGCCGTCGCCGGCGAGACCCACGAGTACGAGACGATGTACCCGGGCATGGCGAAGGACGCCCGCGAAGAGGGCTTCGACGACATCGCCGAGTGGTTCGAGACCCTCGCCAGGGCCGAGAAGTCGCACGCCGGCCGCTTCAAGAAGGCGCTCGACAGCCTCGACTTCTAGCCCTCGACCTTCGAGCGCCATTCGCTGCGCGGCGCCGCCGACCGGGGCGCCGCGTGCATGCAGGAG
>NZ_JACCSO010000670.1 GCF_013812955.1 Nannocystis sp.
CCTGGTAGAGCGGCGCGGCGTGGGCCGCCTGGCAGCAGACCAGCCGCGGCAGCCGCGTCGTCAGCCCCAGCGCTTGCAGCTGCAAGAACCCCTTTGCCAGCGCCGAGACGTTGCCGAGGTTGCCGCCCGGCACCAGCACCCAGTCCGGCACCGCCCAGTCGAACTGCTGCACGACCTCGATCGCCACCGTCTTTTGGCCCTCGATGCGCAGGCTGTTCATCGAGTTCGCCAGGTAGATCTGCGGGTCCTCGGTGAGCCGCTGGACCACGCGCATGCAGCCGTCGAAGTCGGTGTCGAGGCTGCACACCAGCGCGCCGTTGGCGATCGGCTGCAGCAGCTGCGCCGCGCTGATCTTGCCGCGCGGCAGCAGCACCAGCACCGGGATCCCCGCGGCCGCGCCGTAGGCCGCGAGCGCCGCCGAGGTGTCGCCGGTCGAGGCGCAGGCCAGCGCGCGGATCGGCCGGCCGTCGGCGATCGCCTGCTTCACCGCCGACACCAGCACCGTCATCCCCAGATCCTTGAACGAGCCGGTGTGGCTGATCCCGCACTGCTTCACCCACAGGTCGTCGAGGCCGATCTGCTTGCCGAAGCGCTCCGCCCACAACAAATTCGTGTTGCCCTCGAACAGCGACACCACGTTGTCGGGCGCCACTTGTGGCAGCACCCACTCGAGCTTGCTCCACACCCCGCTGCCGTACGGCCACTGCGTGCGACCATGGCGCTCGTCGAAGAGCCGCTTCCAGGCCGCCGGCGCGCGCTCCCGCAGCGCCTGTTCGTCGTGCACCACCTCGAGCAACCCGGCGCAGCTCGGGCACCGGTAGATCACCTCTGTGAGCGCGTGACGGCCAGAACAGCCGCGGACGCACTGAAACCAGGCCGCGTAGGACATGCGGCCGGTATACTGCCCCAGCATGCCCCGCGCCGAAACCCTGCGTCGGCACCTCGCCACCCCGGCCCTGCGCCGCCGCTGGCTGCTGGGCGTCGGCACCGCCGCGCTGACCGCGGTCCCGCTGATCGGCACCCTCGGCTACGAGGGCAGCCTCGTGCTCACCACCCCGCTCAGCCTGCTCGGCGTCGGCATCGGCGTCGGCCACGTGCGCACGCTGCGGGCCGCGCTCGCGGCCGGGCCCGCGGACTCTCTGGCGCCGCCGGTCCGCGGCGAGGACTTCCCGCTCGCGCCGCTGCTCGCCGGCGCCCTGCGCGAGCTCGGCCTGTTGCTCGCCCTCTCGCTGGCGATCCTCGTGCTCGCGCAGCTGTGGCAGTTCAACTGCGATCCCTGGACCGGGCTCAAATTCTTCGTGCTCGGGCCCGGCATCTCCGGCCTGCTCGGCGTGGTCGCGGGCCTGTGCGGCGGCCTCATGGCCCACAAGCGCCGGCGCCAGCTGCTCCTCGGCTTCGTGCCGCTCGGCTTCTGCCTGGTGCTCGGTGTGTGGCGGATCTACGCCGATCCGGTGGTCTACGCGGTCGACCCGTTCTTCGGCTACTTCGCCGGACCGATCTACGACGAGGCGGTCCCGATCTCGAACCGCTACCTGTGGTTTCGCAGCTACAACCTCCTGGTCGCCGCGTCCGCGCTGCTGGCGCTGCGCCTCTGTCTCGCCCCCAACCTCAGCGCCAAGCCCCTGCGCCAGGCCCTGCGCGCCCCCTGGACCCTCGCCGCGCTGCTCGCCTGCCTCACCGCCGCCGCCTCGCTCGGCCTCAGGCCGACCCATCACGGCTTTCACACCACCGTCGACAGCCTCGCCCGCAGCCTGCTCGGCACCCGCGTCACCGAGCACTTCGTCATCCACTACGCGCCCGGCTCCGGCACCGGTCGTGACATCGAGCTCGTCGCCGCCGAGCACGAGTTCGCGTGGCATCGCCTCGAGCGCCTGCTCGGCACCGGCCCCGCCGTCCCGGTGCACAGCTTCGTTTTCCCGACCCCGGAGAGCAAGCGCGCCCTGATCGGCGCCGGCAACACCGAGGTCGCCCCGCCCTGGCGCGGCCACGTCTACCTCAACGAGCAGCCGTTCCCGCACCGCGTGCTCCACCACGAGCTCGCGCACGCCTTCTCGTATCAGTTCGGCGACGGCATCTTCGGCGCCCCGACCCGGCTCGGCTGGGGCGGCCTGCGCCTAAACCTCGCCCTGCTCGAGGGCTTCGCCACCGCCCTCGCGCCGCGCCCCGAGGGCGGCCTCGACCTCCACGATCAGGCCGCGATCCTCGAGCGCCTCGAGCTTCGACCTGACCTCTCGGACATCATGGGCCTCGGCTTCTGGGGGAAGGCCTCGCGCCGGGCCTACACCGCCGCCGGCTCGTTCTCGCTGTGGCTGATCGAGACCCGCGGCGTGCCGGCCTTCACCGCCCTCTACACCAGCGCCGGCGACTTCGAGGACGCCTACGGCAGCTCGCTCGCCGTGCTCGAGCGCGACTGGCTCAACTTCCTCGCCACCCGCCTGCTGCGCCCGCAGGACATCGAGGCCCAGCGCCAGCGCTTCAAGCAGCGCGCGATCTTCCAGCGCCCCTGCGCGCACCGGGCCGCCGACCTCGCCGCCGAGGCCCACCTCGCCCAGGCCCGCGGCGACAGCGAGCAGCGCCTGGACGCCCTGCAGCAGCTGTGCGCCGTCGAGCCCGAGACCCCCGAGCACCGCCTCGCCCTCGCCCTCGCCCAGGCGCAATCCGGCCAGCTCCTCGACGCCGCCGCGACCCTCACCGAGGTCGCCGGTTACCCCGAGCTGACCGACAGCGTGCTCGCCGTGCTCGACGAGCGCCGCGGCGACCTCTTGCTCGCCCGCGGTGAGCTCGCCGCCGCCGACGAGGCCTACACCCGGGCCCTCGGTCGCGGCCTCGGCGACGCCCAGCAGCGTCAGCTCCAGATCAAGCGCATGGGCACCGGCGACCCCGCGCTCGCCGCCCTCCTGTTCGCCTACTTCGACCCCTTCGACCCCAACCCCGAGCACCCGAGCCAGGCCGTGCTGCGCCTGCACGCCGCCCTCGGCATCGCCGCCCTGCCCGGTCATCGCGCCCTCGGTGGTTACCTCGGCGGCCGCCAGCTGCTCAACGTCGGCGAGGGCCCCGGCGCCCGCGACCTCCTGGATCGCAGCCTGTCCCCGGGGCCAGGTGAGCCCGAGCTCCCGACCGTCGAGCTGCGCCGCGGCGCTCGCCTCATGCTGCTCGAGGCGCTGCTGCGCACAAGCGAGTATGCGCGCGCGCAGCAGGTCCTGGACGAGCTCGACGCCGACCCGACCCTCGGCCCCGGCCACCGCCTCGAGCTGTCACAATGGCGCGAGCGCCTGGCCTTCTACGCCAGCATCCTGCCCCCGCCGTGAACACGAGCCGATGCCCGACCCGCAGCCCACCTTTCTGCGCCAGACGGAGGCATCAGCCCTCATCGCGGCCATCGCCGACCCGATCACCCGGGACCTCGTGCGCGCGCTGCTGACGAGGCTCTGGTGGCAGCGGCAGGCCGGACCCCCACCGGTGGCAGACTTCGACCTCGAGTTCTTCGTGCGCGCCGCGATCGCCTTCGGCGAGCAACACGCGTTGATCGGATCGATCTTGCAAGGCGATCATCAGGACCCGTGGGAATGACCGCGTGAGCGCCGGCCCGCGCCGTGGCACGGCGTCACCTCCGACCAAGACCGGCGAGCGCGCCCAATACCCCTAGCATCAAAAACCCGACGCCGACCCATCCCAGCACAATACCGGCAATGGCCATCCCACGCCCCTGCTGGAGGCCAGCCGAACTCTTGATCTTTGCGAGGGCGATATGACCGAAGATGACCGCGAGCAGCGATCCGACCCAATAGATCCACAGGATGCCCAGCACCATCGAAGCGACCGCCAGACCGCTGGTGGTAACCCCGGCTTGTGGGACAAAAACCGTAGCAGGCGATACAAATCCGTGAGGACCGGAACCAGAAAGGGGCGTCCGGCAGAACCGGCATAGCGTCGCTTCGTCCTGAATCTCTTCCGCACAAGCGGGACATCGCTTCATAGGTTCTCCCTCCCAGCTCGCGGCTGGCATGACGGCGAATCTCTGCTCTTACCACATCCGATGGACCTGTGAAGGGGTGCGGCTCTCTTGGATTTTAAGCGCAGTCAAGCGCGCAATGTGCGCGATCGGAGTCCCTGCAAAGAGCTTCGATGTCATGCGGTCGACTCGACGAGGTGCTCACGCCGGCATCAGGCGCCCGCCGACCAGGCGCTGCCGGACCCCGCCGAGCAGCGTAGCGAAGCCCGCGTCGTTGGTGGCGACCAGCGCCGCCCCGCCCGCGCTCGCCCGCTCGCGCAGCAGCGCCGCCAGCATCTCGGCCCCCGCGGGATCGAGGCCGTTGCTCGGCTCGTCGAGGATCAGCAGCGGCGGCGAGCCGACCAGCGCGGCCAGCAGATAGCTGCGCTTGACCTGCCCGAAAGACAAGGTTCGCAGGCGCTGGTTCCAGATCGTCGCCAGGCCGAGGCGCTCGCGCAGCGCCTCCGCGGGCGGCTCGGCCCGCCGCAGCGCGACCACCAGCGCGATCAGCTCGCGCACGCTGAGCTCGGGGAACGCATCCGCCGTATCCGGCGCATAACCAAGCCGGGCCCGACCCTCGACGCCGCCGCCGACGATCGGCGCGTCACCGATCATGACGCTGCCACCATCAGGCTCGACGATGCCGGCCGCGATCCGCAGCAGCGTCGACTTGCCGGCCCCGTTCTCGCCGAGCACCAGCGCCAGCCCGCCCGCATCACAGCGCAGCTCGGCGCCGTCGAGCACGAAGCGCCCGCCGAGCCGTTTACGAATACCAGTCATCTCCAGCAGCACCGTCGCACCTCCATGCCTATCATCCGCGCCCGCCCACACATGTCCGATCAGCCAGGTTACGAATGCCGCCGCGGCCCAGCCCGCGGGCGCCCACGCGCCGATCTGCGCCTGCAAGGCCAGCGCCCCGACCACCAGCAATAACAGCACCGCAACCAGCCGACCCGGCCCGCGGGCGCCCTGTCCGGCCGCCCAGCGCGCGGCCAGACCCGCCAGCGCCGCCAGCC
>NZ_JACCSO010000676.1 GCF_013812955.1 Nannocystis sp.
CGCTTACAGAGAGAATGCCGGGGCCATGCTCAGCGAGCACGATTCGGAGGACGGGCCCGCCGAGTGTGGCGTCTGGGAGGCCCTCTCGGGTCCATCCTTGTGCTACTGCCTGGGAGAAGGTCTGACGAGTATCGGCGGTTATCCCGAGTTGACCGGCATAGCTGCGAATATCTCCCAGGACTGTTGGGCGTGGTAGGCCAGTTTTGCCTCGATCGAAAGGCGTGATGGCAGCGATGGTTAGTTTGTCTGGTCGGGAGTGTAGCTCCCACGCAGGCCGGTGGAACGCGCCCAGAGATCCATGATGGGCTACTTTTACGAGGTCGAGGTGTTCGACAGCATTGAGCATCTGGTCTTGACGCAAGACTTCCAGGATGCCACTCCAGCCCGAGTGCGGGCTCGCGCTCCCGATCTCAACGTCGCCGGCGAGAAGCACGCGACGCCGTCGCCAGCGGACGGCCACCGCCAACGATACTGCGTTCGGATGGTCGTGCAAGCCGTGTCGTTCGCCGAGCAGATAGTCCTGAATCTTCGTGGCGAGAGTTGGTTCGTCGCCCGGTTGCTCTCGTCGCCGGGACGGGCTCTCGTACTCGACGAGACGCCGCAGGTCTCTGCGTATGCGGACAGTGTCGTGCATCGTCGGCGCGATACACTGCACCTCAGCATCGAGCGCGGGCCTGTGCCAGATCGTCCGCGTGTGTAGGGTCGGTTCGCACGCGACATTTTGATCCTCGAGGTCGTCAAGAACCGAGTAGGCGTCGCTCAGCTCGCGCCAGCGTCCGTCATCGGGATTCTGCCTGCACCATCCGGAGACGAGTTCGCGTAGAAGTCCAAAGGGAAACCGCCAGGCCTCCACGGGACGAAATGCTTCGACCAGTCCGCGGATGCCGCGAATGTGATCGAGGTCTGGGTGACTCACGATAAGGAGATCCACTCGTGGCACGCTCAGTGAGCGCAAGAGCTCCAATGTCAGGTTCTCACCGCCAGCAACGCAGCAATCGACGACGATGCAGTGCCCTGACGGAAAGATAATCACCTGGCTCTCCCCGTAGCCGGGTCCCAGGATATAGATGGACATGGTGTCCGGAGGGGGCGTAGACATCATTCCCCCAAGAGCACCCGCAGGCGGGGCGAGCGAGCGAGAAGCGCCCCCCATTGGGCTATGAGCTCCCGGCGACGATTGCTCAATCCACCGCGTCCGAGGCCACGCAGGATCGGCTCCGTAAGGTAGCTGATGGCATCCGCCCGCTCCGCTGACTCGCGCTGGAACTTGGCAAGGATCCGGCTGAACTCGATCGAGATATCCTCACCACACTGTGCACGAAAGCCGAGAAAGCGACCGTGATACAGCGGGTTGTGCAGATCGAGTTCATGGGCCCGCTGGAAGGCTTGTCGGACCTCTTCCGCGCGCTCCGCCGACATCGCCTTGTCATTGGCGAGCGCAAGATTGTAGCCCAGATATTCCCACGCGTAGGCGTCCTCGTTGTCGAAGTGATCGAGGATGTCACGGTACACCCTGGCAGCCTGCGCGTACTGTCCATCGAGGCTCAAGCGGAACGCTAATTGTCGTAGATCGGAGCCGTAGTAAAGCGAAGTAGTGAGCGCTCGCTCATGATCGCCGGACTGAACCGCGTGATGGTGGATCTCGAGTTTCTCTGAGAGCGAGGCGCTTTCGAGAGATCGGTTGCTCAGGCGCTGATGAACGTCCTGGACAATGAAGGGTTGGTCCAAGAGTGCAAGCGGCCGCAGCATTGAGCGCACCCCCCGCGGCATTCGTAAGGCAGAAGGGCGCTCGGCGCAGGCGTCCTGCAAAAAGCTACATGCCTCGAGGGCCCGGACACCGGTGTCGGAGAGCGTGGTGGAGGCCTGACTCGTATCGCCGCCAGAATCACGAGGACGGGCGAGCTTGAAGGATCCTAAATGACCGTTTCGAGTTTGGATCCCTCGTTCCGTCGACAGGAGCTTGCCAGCGGTGCGGGCCGCAGGCGGGATGCTTTCATACGCCGTCGCCAGAACGTTGCGCTCGAACTCGCCAGCAACACCGTCGCACGCGTCGAGGAGACGCTCGACGTCGCGGATCGGAAGGATGCCGCGGTCGACGATCCAGCGCAGGATCGGTTGAGTCTCGGGTGTGAGCAACGGCAGGAACTGGGTCACTGGTCGCGGATTTTCGGGAGCATGGCTATCCTCGCGCTCGTCCACGTGTCCCGCGAGCCGCTGCGATACGGAGAGCGCTGGTCGCGGGCGTAGGAGCAGAAATTTGAAGCGATCGAGGCTGGCGATAATAACCTCATCCAGCAGTTTGCGGCGCTGCTGAGAGAAGTCGCGATCGTCCCACATCTGCTCATTACTCAAAGGTCCGGTGTCAAGCCCGTCCAAGTCGACCACGACCGCGCAATACCCCCCTTTGCTCATCGACGACATCCGCACGAGCTCGCGCAGTGCATCAAGCCGTCGGGACCACGTTGTCTTCGGGTTCTTGCAATCCGCCACGGCCTCACACGCCGTGTTGCTGGTCGCGTGAGCGCCGAACAGATCAGCTAAAAGGACGGATAGGCGAAGATGATCGTCCGGATCTCCGTGTACTTCGAATACAGGTACATGTTGCGCCTCTGGTGGAATGCGCGTGGCGCTCAAGCTCACGGTCTTGTCGGGGGGAGCGCTCATCAGTGCCTTTGACTCGGCCTGTGAGTGTAGAAGGCCCCTCCATGGGGGTCAACGGTCGTTGCTGGGAGGATGAAAGAGCAGCGTTATTTGTGATTTTGGGCACAAATTCGAGATAGCCGCGAGCACCGCCGCAGGGTGCTCCGGGCGGCCCGGGGATCAAACCTCCGAGAGCACGAGGTTGTCTCTCGTGATCAGGGCGTCGTAGCCGCGCCAGCCGAGGGTGCTGGCGATCTCGGCGCTCTGGCGGCCGATCAGCTGGCGGCAGTCGCCGGCGTCGTAGTTGACGAGGCCGCGGCCGTGCACGCGGCCGCTGCCGTCGCGGATCTCGACGACGTCGCCGCGCGAGAATTCGCCGTCGACGCGGACCAGGCCGACGGGTAGCAGCGAGGCCTTGCGCTCGGCCAGGGCGGCGATCGCCCCGTCATTGACGAACAGGGCGCCGCGGCTGGGGGTGCCGGCGGCGATCTGGCGGCGGTGGGCCGAGCGGCGGTTGCTGGGCTGGACGAGCGTGCCCATGTCCTCGCCGGCGAGGGCTCGCTCGAGCGCGCCGGGGTGGTGGCCGCTGGTGATCAGCACGGCGATGCCGGCGCGGCTGGCGAGGCGGGCCGCCTCGAGCTTGCTGGACATGCCGCCGGTGCCGCCGGCGGAGCTGCCGGTGGCGAGGCCGAGGGTGGCGTCGTCGATGTCGGCGAGCTCGGCGATGCGCCGGGCGTGGGGGTCGCTGCGCGGGTTGGCGGTGTAGAGGCCGTCGACGTCGGTGAGCAGGACCAGGAGGTCGGCGTCGAGGGCGACGGCGACGCGGGCGGAGAGGCCGTCGTTGTCGCCGAACTCGAGCGCGGGCGAGTCCTGGCCCTGACCGCGGCGGTACTCGACCAGCTCGCGCACGCTGACGCTGTCGTTCTCGTTCAGGATCGGGACCACGCCGAGCTCGAGCAGGCGGGTCAGGGTGGTGCGCACGCACAGGGCCCGGTCGCGCTCGCCGAGGTCCTCCTGGGTCAGCAGCACCTGCGCGACCTTGATGCCGAGCTGGCCGAAGTTCTGGCTGTAGAGCGCCATCAGCTGGCCCTGGCCGACCGCGGCGCAGGCCTGGCGCAGGCCGAGCGAGTCGGGGCGGCGGGTCAGGCCGAGCGCGCGCTGGCCCATGCCGACGGCGCCGCTCGAGACGAGGATGATCTCGCGGCCCTGGCGGTGCACGTCGGCGACGCCCTCGACGAGGCTGCACAGGCGGCCGAGCGCGAGGCCGGCGCCCTCGTGGGTGATGACGTGGGTGCCGAGCTTGATGACGATGCGGCGGGCGGCGGCGATGTCCTGGCGGGGGCTCACGGGCGCGAGTGTGCCACAGCGTCAGTTGTTGTTGCGGGCGCCGGGCATCCAGCCGAGCGGGTCGTCGGGCGGGTTGGCGTCGCCGCGCAGGACGCTGCGGCGCTGGCTGGCGATCGCGGCGCGGGCGTTCTCGGACAGGGCCGGGGGCACGCGGATCTTGGTGTCCTTGCCCTGGAGCAGCACGCCGCCGGTGAGCAGGTCGCGCTGGACCCGACGCACGGCCGAGAAGACCAGGCGCGAGACCTGGCCGGTGCGTGAGACCTCGACGATCGAGGTATCGGTGACCATCAGCGAGCGCTGGCCCAGGTGCTCGCGCAGCAGCATCAGCGCCACCGGCGACAGCAGGGCCGCGACCGGCGGCCACAGGTCCGACCAGGGCTGCGACCAGAAGCTCGGCGAGATCAGGGTCACCGCCAGCAGCACCAGCAGGCAGCCGCCGAGCGCGATCAGGATCGGTCGCAGGTCGTGGCTGGCCTTGGCGTCCCACCACACCAGCGCCTCGCCGCTGCGCAGGTGCAGCGCCAGCTCGAGCGGCACGGTCCCGGGCGAGAGCGGCGCGCCCGGGGCAAGGCGGCGACCTGGCTCTTCGGGCATGTCCTTGGGGACAGCATCCGGGAGAGCCGGACCGCGGGCGGGTCCGAGGGCCTTCGGGGCCGGGCGGGCCTCGGCGTGGATCACCTGTTCGCCGACGAAGCTGGCGTCGACGTCGACGAGGCCGCGGGGCTTGCCCTGCTTGCCTTGCTTGCCTTGCTTGCCGGACTTGTCATCGCTGCGTCCGCCGGGCACGACGGTCAGCTTGGGGCGCTCGGGCTTGTTGCTCATGGGACGAGGTCCGCCACGCGCGCGAGTCGGGCGCGCAGCATGTGGTCGCAGAGCACGAGGGCGGCCATGGCCTCGACCATGGGGACCGCGCGGGGCAGCACGCAGGGGTCATGGCGACCCTTCGGCTGGAAGATGACGGGCTGGAGGTCTCGGGTCACGGTGTGTTGCGGGCGAAACAGGGTGGCGGTGGGCTTGAAGGCGACGGCGAAGCGGATGGTCTCGCCGTTGGAGATCCCGCCCTGGATGCCGCCACTGTGGTTGGTGGTCGTGAAGATCTGACCGGTGTCCGGGTGGACCGCGAAGGGGTCGTTGTGTTGGGATCCGCGCAGGCGGGTGCTGGCGAAGCCGTCGCCGATCTCGAAGCCGCGGCTGGCCGGCAGGCTCATCATCGCCTGGGCGAGCGCGGCGGTCAGCTTGTCGAAGACGGGGGCGCCCCAGCCGGCGGGGACCTTGCGGGCGATGCAGCGGATCACGCCGCCGACGGTGTCGCCCTCGCGGCGGGCGCCGTCGATCGCGGCGATCATCGCCTCTGCGGCGGCGGGGTCGGGGCAGCGCACGGGGCTGGCGTCGACCAGCGCGCGGTCGAGGGTGGTGAGGTCGGGCAGCGGCGCGATCACGCCGGCGACCTCGGCCACCCAGGCGACGATCTCCACGCCGTGCAAGGTGGCCAGCAGGTCCTCGGCCAGCGCCCCCGCGGCGACCCGGCCGACGGTCTCGCGGGCCGAGGACCGACCGCCGCCCGCGACCGCGCGCAGGCCGTAGCGCGCGTCGTAGGTGTAGTCGGCGTGCGAGGGTCGATACAGCTCGGCGAGGTCGTCGTAGTGGTGGCTGCGCGCGTCGCTGTTGGCGAACAGCATGGCGATCGGGGTGCCGAGGGTGAGGTCGGTGCCGGGCTCCAGGCCGCTCAGCACCTTCAGCTCGTCGGCCTCCTGGCGCGGCGAGGTCAGCTTGCTCTGACCGGGCCGGCGGCGCGCCAGCTGGGCGGCGATGCGCGCGAAGGGGAAGGGGTGACCGGCGGGGCAACCATCGACGATCACGCCGAGGCCGCCGCCGTGCGACTCGCCGAAGGTGGTCGCGCGAAACGTCGCGCCGAAGCTGTTGCTCATATGGACATGGCCTTCAGGTCAGGAACTTTTGGACATGTGCTCGCCAGACCTCGGCGGCCTCGATGGCGACGGTGTGGCCGACGCCGGGCACGACGTGGTGCTCCACGGGGCCGGCGAACAGGGCGGCGAGGGCGGTGAGTTCGGCGGCGGGGGCGAGGCGATCGTGCTCGCCGGCGATCAGCAGGGTGGGGCAGCGGATGCGCGGGGCGAGGGCGGTCGGTTGATACGGCCAGTCGGCGTCTTCACGAAGGGTCTGCTCGAACAGGGCGCGGATGCCTTCGTAGTGATTGCGGGTGATCACGGCCTGGACCATGGCGGCGAGCATGTGCTCGTTGCGATCGAGGTAGGCGGGGCCGAGGGTGTCGGCGAGGCTGAGCCAGGCGAGGGCCTCGAGGTTGCCGGTGGCGAGGGCGGCTCGCCAGGCGCGCACGATGACGCGGCCGAGGGCGCCGCGTCCGGCGCTGACGCCGGTGACGATGAGGCGGCGCACGAGCTCGGGGCGGGTCGCGGCGATCGCCAGGGCGATCCTTCCGCCGAAGGAGAAGCCGCACAGGTCGACCGGGGTCGGCAGGGCGAGGGCGTCGAGCAGCGCGGCGAAGTCCTCGACGTGGCGTGGCGGGCCGACATCGGCGAGGTCGAGCTCGGTCTGGCCCTGGCCGCGGGCCTCGTAGACCAGCACCTGGCGGTCGGCCGCGAGCGGGCGCAACTGGCCGCCCCAGCTGGACAGGGTCTGGGTCATGCCGCCGAGGATCACCAGCGGCGGGTGGCCGGCGTCGCTGGTGTCGGCCGCCAGTGGACCGCGGCGATCGACGCGGATGCGTCCGCTGGCGCCAGGACCCGCGCCGGGGTCGGAGATCGGGACGAACTCGGGCATCGGGCCGGCGTAGCCTACCCCGGGCCCCCGTTCTTGTCTGCCGGGCCTTGCCAGCGCGCGCGCGCCCCCCTACACCGGCAGCATGTCCGAACCCAGCCGCGATCTCAGTGTCCAGGAGCTCGAGCGCCGCCTCATCGACCTCGAGGTCCGCGCCGCGTTTCAGACCCAGACCATCGAGGCCCTCGACGAGGTGGTCCGTACCTTCGCCGCCCGCGTCGAGACCCTCGAGCGTAACCTCGCCGAGCTCGCGAACAGCGGCAGCCCCGAGGAGGCGTGGGCGGTGCCCGGCGGCAAGGACGGCGAGGCGCCCTGAGTCGGGATGAGACGGGATGAGACGGGATGAGACGGGATGAGCGCCGAGAGTGGCGGGTCACGGGGTTTGCTCCGCTTGACGCCGCGCCCTGGTGGGTGTTTGTATCGCGTGCAATGTCCTCGCCAGCCATGCCGGTCAAGCTCATCGTCGTCATCGTCCTGCTGGGTTTGAGCCTGCTGCTCGACCTTTACGGCCTCACGGGTGAGGGCGGCGCGGTCGTCTACATTCGCATCGCGCTGAACATCGCCCTGCTGGCCGGGCTGCTGCGCGGTCAGGAGTGGGCGCGTGGCCTCGCGAAGGTGATGGGGATCCTGTGTCTCGTCGGCGGCGGCATCGTGCTGGTCCAGCTGCTCGCGCTCGGATCGCTGATCTTCCTGATCCCGACCCTCGGGTACATCGCCTTGATCAGTGTCGGTCTGTTGCTGGTGTACGGCACGTTCCTGCTGTGGACCATGGGCCAGGCCGATGTGCAGGAGTGGCTGGCCTCGCGCAACCTGCGGGACTGAGCCACGCGCCGCGAAGTCGGCGGCGAGCTCAGAGGCTGCGGTGGCGGCGGGCCGGGGCGTCCAGCTGGTCGCGGGTCACCAGCGAGGGCGGCCCGCTCGCCTGTAGACGTTTGGCCACGCCCTCGGCGCCGCGCAGGGCCCGGAGCAGGTTGCGGCCGGCGAGCTTCTCCAGCTCGGGGTCGGTCCAGCCGCGCCGCGCCAGCTCGGCGAACAGCGCGGGGTATTTCGAGACGTCCTCGAGGCCGATCGGCGCCGAGGACATGCCGTCGAAGTCGCCGCCGATGCCGACGTGATCGACCCCGGCGATGCGGCGCACGTGCTCGATGTGATCGGCGACCTGGGCCAGGGTCGCGCGCGGCGGCGGGCGGGCGTCCAGCTGGGCCTGGGCCTGGCGGCGCGCGGCTGGATCTTCGAGGCGCTTCACGGCGGCCTGGGCCTCGCGGCGCACGCCACGGTCGTCGGTGACGGCCTGCGATATATAGGCGGGCAGGAAGGTGACCATCACGACCCCGCCATTGGCGGTCACCCGCCGCAAGATGTCGTCCGGGACGTTGCGGGGCACATCGGTGAGGGCGCGCGCGGACGAGTGCGAGAAGATGACCGGGGCCTGGCTGATGCGCAGGGCGTCGTCCATGGTCGCGGGCGCGACGTGGGAGAGGTCGACGAGCATGCCGAGGCGATTCATCTCGCCGACGACGGCCTCGCCGAAGGCCGTCAGACCGCCGTGGCGGGCGGGCAGGGCGGCGCAGTCGGCCCACGCTGTATGGACATTGTGGGTCAGCGTCATGTACCGGACGCCGAGGTCATAATAAACGCGCAGCACGGCGAGGGAATCCACGATGGTATGTCCACCCTCGACGCCGAGCAGCGAGGCGATGCGCCCGCCGCGAAATACCCGCTCGAGCTCGTCGGCGGTGCCGGCGAGGGCGAGGTCCTCGGGGTGCATGGCGACGATGCGGCGGGCCAGCTCGATCTGCTCGAGCTGGACGCGCAGCAGGTCGCGGGCGGGCAGGTCGCCGGGCACATACACCGACCAGAATTGGGCCCCGAGCCGACCCTCGCGCAGGCGCGGGAGGTCGGTGTGGCCGGGGCTGCGGCCGCGCAGACCATATGCCGCGACGTCGCCCGGTGCGGCCTCGTGCTCGCGGATCGCCCAGGGCAGGTCGTTGTGGCCGTCGATCAACGGCACGCGGGCCAGCACGGCGCGGGCGCGCTGCAGCGCCGGATCCTCGGGCCCGGCCGGTCCGGCCAGTCCGGCCGGTGACGGCAGCCACAGCGCGGCGGAGAGGAGGGACAGCAGGAACACCACCCCAGGTTACGCCAGAGCCGGGGCGGCGACCAGCCGCGCCGCCGGTCAGATCGCGCGCTGCACCGCGCGCGATCGCATCTTCCACAGGAAACCGTCAGTATAAAAGTGGATCATCGACTCGTAGGCCGCGTAGTAAAAGAACCACTGGCGCACGCTGAGCCCGCCGAATCGCAGCGGCTCCACGCCGGGCACGACCTTGCGGGCCCAGAAGAACTCGCCCATCGCCACCGCGGACAGCCCGACGCCGAGCACCAGATAGAAGGCGATGGGCCGGCCCAGCAGCGTGCGCATGACGCCGGGGGCCGCGTCGGGGCCGCTGTATCGCCGGCGCTGGAACGCCCACACGAACACCATGTATTCGACCGCGTGGCTGAACGCGAGGGCGACGTAGGCCTTGACCGGGTGGGCCCACAGCAGCGCCGAGAAGCCGAGGGTGGTGCCGAGGCCCATCGACAGGCGCGGCCAGCTGCGCAGGCGATTGGCCCGCCACTCGTAGATCAGGAACGCCGCGATCGCGCCGACGACCAGGAGGACGCTCGGCGTCAGCAGCAGCCAGCTGTGGCGCTCCATGAAGGCGATCAGCGGCCGCGTATACGGGGCGACGCTGCCCCCGTACTTGAAGATCAGCGCCTTGTAGGTCGGGCCGATGTACGTAAACAGCAGCGGGAACCAGCACAGCACCAGCAAACGGTCGACCCAGGGCGGCGTGCGCCGCTCCGGAGGCAGCCCGGACTTGGCCAGATAGAGGCGAAGGATGCCGAACTTTTGCATCGGGGTGTGCCAGAAGTTCCACAAGACGGCGACGAAGACGGCGGTATTGACGAAGGTCCGGCCGAAGTCGCCGCCCACCTGCTTGTCGAGGAACAGCGGCGTCGCGGCGAGCAGGCCGAGCAGCACCAGCGGCACGCGCACCAGGCGGCGGCGGTGCTCGGTGAACACCTGCCGGTCGAGGTAGGCGTAGGGCAGCCCGAAGTGCCGGTGCGCGAAATTGACGCCGAGCACCAGCGCGAACACCAGGCGATAGTCGACGTGCTGGTCGTCACCGACGAAGGCCAGCGGGATGAGGATCCACGCCCAGCTCAGGTGATAAGCCAGGGTGTCGACGATCGGCGAGACGTGCCATTGCGGCGCGGGCGCGGTCGCGGGCGCATCCGCCAGTTGGGTGAGGTCTGGTGTCGAAGTATCTGTAATCAAAAGCCGGGCCGCCATAAAGTGCGCGGTTCATTGCTGATGGCGCGAGCCGCCAGCATACCCGAGCTCGTCGCCGCTTCCACACATCCGCAATTGAGGTCTGTGCGGGTCCAGTCGCCGCACAGCAGCAGACCCTTGACGCCCGATTCCGCCTGTCCGAGCCGCAACGCCGTCGAGCCGGGCTGACTCAGCACATACAAGCTGGAGGGCTGCACATCGGCGACAAAGTGCTGCCAGTCGAGGCGCCGCGACGGCGTCGACGTCTCGCCCTCGACGGCGAGCAGCTCGAGCAAGCCCTCGAAGTGCGACGGCGCCCCGCTGCCATCGAAGAAGGCGGCGTGGTGGGTGCCGAGCCAGCCGCGAAACTGCTCGGTCCACGCGGTGTGGACCTCGGCCGGATAGCCCGCCCCGCCGGCGGGTGGCAGCAGCGGTTTGCCGACCACGGCGGCGCCGGTGAAGTATGCGACCGACTGGGGCCTGGGCTCGGCCCAGGTCTCGTACGCGAGCAGCGGGGTGAAGTCGCCGTAGCTGGGCTGGGGCTGGGCGAAGGCGGTGAGCAGGCCGCGTGGCCCGGCGAACAGGGCCGAGGGCGGGGCGGTCAGCCACAGCTGACACGACAGGGTCTGGGCGACGGCCATTCCGTCGATCATCGCCTTCCAGCGGGGATCGGCGTCGGGCCGGGCGCACGCGGTCAGCGGCGAGTCCACCAGCGGTAACGCGCCGAGCGGCACGCCGAGCACGCAGAGATCGAAGTCCACGCCCTGCTCGAGCGAGACCGGCGTCGCGCGGGTGTTGGCCTCGCTTCTCCAGGCGTCGAAAAAATCGATGCCATGATCACGAAACCACGCGCCATCGACCAGCTGATCCCAGTGCGGGTCTTTGGGCCAGTCGCGCAGCCCTTCGGGGTTATTCGGCAGATCCTCGGTGAGCAGCGGCTGGTACTCGGCGGAGCCGGCGGCGACCTCCGCCTGTCGCACCAGGCGCACCGCGGTCAACCGCCGCTGGGGGCCTTCGCCTTCGATCTCCAGGCCGGTGACGGTGTGAAAAAAATGGATCTTCGCGCCGAGCTGGCGAAGCGCGAGATAATACGGCGTGATCATCGTCTGGGCGCAGCTGTAGCTGAACCGAAACGACGGCGCGCCGCGCTCGCCGAAGCTCTGGAGCAGGAACCACCGGGTGGCCACGCCGCACGCCAGCAGATCCGGTCGCACCGCGGCGTCGAGCTGGGCACCGGGGCCCCGCGTCGGGTCTGCCGGCTGATGCGCGAACAGAGTCTCGTAGACCTGGTCGATCACCGCCCAGCGCTCGTCGCCGGCCTCATGCAGGCCGTTGGCGCGCAGCCACACCCGAAAATCGACCCCGTCGAGCTCGTCGAGGTGACGCACCGGATGCCGCAGCAGGCCGATGATGATCGTCAGCAGCGTGTCGATGCCGGTCCACAGGAACCACAGGTCCGTCGACATCCTCCGCTTCGATCGCAGCAGCCTGGCTGCCGCCTCGCGCACCCAGCTCAAGCCGCGGCCGCCTGCTCGATCGACGAGGCCCCGCCGCTGGAACACCCCGGCCTCGGCGACCTTGCCGAGCAGGGACAGCAGCTCACCATGGAGCGCCGATACCTCGCGCTTGATCCCCCTCAGGATTCGGGCGAACCGCGGGTGCCGGGCCTCGATCGCCGCGATATGGGTCACGAGCCGCATGAACGCCCGCGCCACCGCGAGCCGCGAGCCCTCCTCCTCCGGACCGCCGTCCTTCGCGACTCCGGGTACGGAGACGGCGGTGACGGAGCCGGGCGTCGAGCAATAGGTCCATCGACCGTCGTGAGCGACCATCAGGCCGTTATGCTCCCCGGGGAGGAAGGCGCGCGAATACATCGCCTCGCCGAGGCCGCCGTCCGGGAAGGCGTCGCGGTAGGCGTCGTGCACGGCGGTGAAGGCGTTATGGTAGAAGCCGAGGAATGCGTGCAGGCCGTGCTCCTCGATGCGCCAGGCCTTGTCCGGGTCGCGCCACGACTGGCACTTGCCGCCGAGGCGATAGCCGGTGGAATAGAGCGAGACCTCGTAGCGGTCCTTCTGCCGGGCGAGGTACAGCGCAGCTGCGCAGGCCGCCGGTCCGCCGCCGAGCACCGCGATCTTGAGCCGGCGCAGCGGGGGCGGGCGCGGGAACTGCACCCGCGCGCAGGGACCCGGGAGCGACACGAACTGCTGGCATTGCAGGCGGAAGGCCCCGAGCTCGCACTCGTCGAGGCTCGCGCTCTTGTACGTGCCCGCGGGGATCCCCGGCGGGGTCAGGGACGGGCCGATGACGAGCTCCGCCTCGATCGGCTGCACGGTCGTGCCCGGTCGGTCGACCTGCAGCAGCAGCGTCGTGGCCAGGAACGGCCCGGTGCTTGCCGCGGAGAAGGAGTCGGCGTCGACGACGTGCCGCGCCTGCGAGATCGTGGGCTGCTCGAAGAGCTGGCGGACGATCGTGAAATTTGCGATGTCCGCGGGGCCACGCGCCGCGGAGCCCGGGACCTCGTCGAAGCGAGCGGTGACCGTCGGCGCGGCGGCGTCCTCCGCCGTCACGGTATACGTCGTCCGTGGCCCGGCGCTGGCGACCTCGATCGTCGCCGCTCGCTTCTCCCAGCCATAGATGCGCACGCCGAACTCGCGGGCCACGGCGTGGTTCAGGTAGAGCCGAGGCATATAGATGAACGGTCCCGGGTAGCCGGCCCCCGGATCGCAGATCTGCACCCACGGCACCCCGACCATAAGCTCCTGATAGTCCAAGTCGCCGAACCAGGCGCCGAAGTGGTCACTCGCGCACATGAAGAAGACGGGGTGCCATCCGTGCGGCACGACCGGCTGCGGCGCCAGCTCGAGCCCCGCGGGCAGCAGCCCGCGCACCACCGCCGCCGGCAGCACCAGTACGATCACGTGCGCGTCGATCGTGCCATGCGCCTCGGTCACCGCCGAAGTGATGCGATCGAAGAGAGCTCTATTATTAATGTCCATTGCGGGCCACGAGATACGTCAGCCCCGGTGAGGACGTCAACACGCCCGCGAACCGCGCGATGGCGCGGCCCTCCGGCCGATGCGACGAAGATGCACGTCACACCCGCGCGCAATCGAGGCCTCAACGGGCGCCAGGAGCCACGGCGCCGCCGAGCTGCGCGGCGAGATATGCCTCGAGCGCAGCGGCGCGGGCCAGCGGGGCGCGAGCGCCGATATGACCGTCCGGCCGGACCAGGCACAGCTCGGGGCCACGAGGGGCGTATATGGCATCGAGCTCGTCGCTGTCGGCGTATACGACGCTCGCAGTGACATTTCCCGGGGGGAGGGGACCTGGCCCGCGGAGCACGCGAATGACGCAGATCAGGTCGGGCCAGCGCGCGGCGAGCCGTTCGGCCTCGGCAGCGAGCCGCGGATCGTCCGTCGGGCCCGGCAGGGTGACGAGGCTGAACCACGGCGTGGCCGCGAAGGCGACCATCAGCGGCGGGGTGGCGCCGGCGAGGTCGGGCGCGCGGTCGCCCGGGGACGGGCCACGATGAGGCCAGCGACGGGCCTCGACGCAGGTGCCGGCGTAGCGATAGGAGATGGTCGTCTGCGACAGGACCTGGGCCATGCGGCCCTGAATGGCCTGGCGTGGGAGCAGGTAGCGGGCCGCCAGGTTGCGGAGCAGCTTCACGGTGGGGCTGCGCGCGAGCGCCCGGCGTATCAATGCGTCGCTGAGGCGCAGCACCTTGCCGGCGACGGCGCGGCGTTCGGCGTCGTAGCTGGCGAGCAGCGCTGGCGGGGCGCCGCGCTGCACGAGCGCGAGCTTCCACGCGAGGTTGAAGGCGTCCTGAATGCCCGTGTTCATGCCCTGACCGCCGGCGGGGCTATGAATGTGGGCGGCGTCGCCCGCGAGGAAGGCCCGGCCCTCGCGCATCCGGGGCACCATGCGCAGGTGCAAGCGGAATCGGACGATCCAGTCGGGGTCGTGGGCCTCGGCCTGCGGGGCGAACTCCGCGAGCACGCCCTGAAAGTAGGCCAGCGTGGGGTCGTCCTTCGGGTGCTCGCCGCCGATGCAGATGATCCGGTGACGCCCGCCGGGCAACGGGAGGAACGCCGCGACGCCCTGCTCGCGAAAGAACATGAACGCCGAGTTTTCAGGCTTGTCCCAGCGGATCTTCAGGTCGGCCTGGTCGAACATATCCTCGTAGGGCGCGCCCTCGAAGGGGATCCCCGCGAGACGACGCACCGCGCTGTGCGCCCCGTCGCAGCCGAGCAGCCACGCAGCCGCGACCTCCTGCTCGCCTTCCGGCGTCGCCAGCGTCGCGGTTACGCCCCCGTCATGCTCGCGATAGGCGACCAGCTTCGTGCCGCGCTCGACCGTGCCACCCAGCTCCTGCAGGCGCGCATACAGCAGCGCCTCCGTCGTGCTCTGGTCGAGGAACCGCGGCCCGGTGAAGCGGCCCGGGAACGCCGGAAATGCGAAGGTCGCGAGCGGCCCGGCCCGGGTCGTCATCGTCACCGATGCAGGCGCGGTCGCGCGGGCGTCCACGGCGTCCCCGACGCCCATCTGCTCGAACACCTCCCGCGTTCGCACCTGCAGCACGAGCGCCTTGGAGTGCCGGCTCGGCGCCAGCGCCTGGTCGACCACCCGCACCCGGAGCCCGCGCCGCCGCAGCTCGCAGGCCATCGTCAAGCCGGTCGGGCCGGCCCCGACCACCAGTGCATGCAATGTTTCGGCGCCGGTCGACATGGGCTGCTCGCTATCGTTCGGTCCCGATCATGCGGTCGTTATCGAGGGACCGGATCATCACTTTTTCTTGGCGCAGCGCCAGCCGCCCTTGCCGCAGGTACAGACATGGTCGCCCTTGCTGCCGCCGCGGTAGACGCAAAAGTCGGCCTGGCCGCGGGGGCAGGACTTGCCGCTCCGGGGCAGAGCGCCGGGGCAAGCGCCGGAGCCCTCGACGCTGGGGCTGTTGCTGCCGCCGCCCTTGCAAGCGACCCCGAGGCCGAGGCCGGTCAGCAGGGCGGTGAGGATCCAGCGGGAGTGCGGGCGGGCACGAGTCGAGCGGAGCATCACTTTTAGCGATGCCAGGACCGCAGCAAACTGTCAACGGGCGGCCGAGCTTTTCCGGGCTCATGCGCGCCAGAGCTTGATAGACTGCGGCATGATCGACGAGCAGCCTGAAGCGCGGGACTCGTCGTCGGGGTTGCCGTCGGTTGTGCCGTGGATCTCGGCGCTGGGGCTCCTGCGCGGGCCCAATGGCGGCCTCGTGCGCGCATATTCGTCGCCGGCGAACGGGCTGCGTATGGCATATGTGCTGTTGACGGCTGAGATGCCGTGTCTGGCCCCCAGTGCGAGCGATCGGCTGCTCTTTCACCACGCCGGCGGCCCGGTGCGGATCCTCGACGTGGCGGCGGGAGCGGGGACGGGCGATGCGGCGCTGCTGGGGCCGCCGGACCTGTTTCAGGCGGCAGCCCGGGCCGGGCAGACGCTCCAGCTGGATGGCGGCACCTGGGCGTTGATCAGCGAGGCCGTCATACCCGATGAGAACCCGGACGGGTCGATGTCGGCGCAGCAATGGCGGCCCGTGACGGCCGAGCCGACCAGCGCAGGTGAAGTGGATCTCGTGACGACCCTGGGGCTCGCGCCGCATGTGGAGGGCGGGTATTATCGCGAGCTGTGGGCGTCGCGGGAGCGGGTGCACACCCGTGGGGGCCCGCGGCCGCGGGCCTCGACGATCTACTATCTGCTGACGACAGAGGCGCCGCTCGGACGCTTTCATCGTAATGTCTCGGATATCACGCACCTGCTGCATCGCGGCGGACCGCTCGTATATCAGCTGATCTCCCCGGAAGGAGCATGGCGGGAGGTCGTGCTCGGACACGACCATCGGGCCGGGCAAGTCCTGGCGTTCATCTGCCCGGGAGGCTGGTGGAAGAGCTCACAATTGCTGCCCGGAGCCCCCGACGGGCTGATCAGCGAGATCGTCGCGCCGGGCTTCGATTACGCCGATCATCAGATCGCCGACGAGGCGCTGTTCACCCGGCTGTTCCCGCAACTGCGCGCGCGCTGGACCGGCTGCGTTCGCGGCAGCGCCGCGGCGAGCGCCGCGAAGTGACAGCGAGGGCAGGGCGGCGCGGCTGAGGTCCGCGGAGACGGTCTTCATCGCCGGGGCTTGCGTGCGCGCCGGGCACGGGCGCACGTGGCCGCGCGCGGGCAGCTTCGCTCCCGGACCAGCGGCGGAGGCCGGCGCGCTGCTTGTGTCACAGTGTCGACTCTGGCAGCGTGGAGCATCGCCATGAAAATTCGTAGTCTGTTCTGTCTCATCACCACGGTCGCGGCCTGTGGCGACAACGTGGCGAGCACCAGCGCCACCGATGGTTCGACCACGGGGGCCACCACCACGGCTGCCACGACCACGGGGGCCACCGGACCGACCAGCACGTCGGGCCCGACGACGACGGTGAGCGGCACCGCGACGGGCACCGATGGCAGCGATGGTACGCAGGGCACGAG
>NZ_JACCSO010000696.1 GCF_013812955.1 Nannocystis sp.
GCCCCGCCGCGAGCCCCAGCGCCGCCAGCGCGGGCAGCAGACCGAAGTCCAGCGGCAGCCCCGGACCGGTCAGCAGCGCCAGACCGAGCCCTGCCCCCGAAGCCGCGGCGAGCCCACCCGCGGGGCCAAATCCCGGGGCAAATCCGGGGGCAAACCCGGGGCCAGACGCGAGCCCAGGCGTGGGCGAGGACGGCGGCGGCGCAGGCACGCGCATCTTCTATCAGAGGAAAATCGGTTAGTCTTCGCCCCTCATGCCAACACCCGGCGCGCCGTTGCCGCTGCTCCCGCTCCGCGGGGTCTCGATCTTGCCGGGCTTGACGGCTCCGGTCGACCTGAGCCGCCAATCTCCGGCGATGCAGGCCGTGCGCCGGGCCGGCGATCGTCGCCCCGGGGAGCCGCGCGGACGGCTCGTGGTCGGCATCCTGCGCGAGAACACGGCCAGCCCGGAGCTCGAGCAGCTGCAGCCGATCGGCGTCGCCTGCGAGGTCGTCCAGGTCCTACCCGGCACGCCCGGGCGCATGTCGGTGGTGCTGCGGGGCATCAGCCGGGTGCGCCTGCTGGACGTCTTCACCGAGCGTGATCATCAGGTCGTGCGGGTCGGCACCGGCGTCGACACCATGCGCGCGGCCACCCTCGCCTACGCCCTCTCCGGCGCCCTGCAGGACCTCGTCAAGCAGCACGACGCCCTGCTGCCGAGCGCCAGCAAGACCAAGCAGCGCGCCCAGGGCCTCGCGGCGATCCTCGCCGAGCGCAGCCCCGGCATGGTCGCCGACCTGTGCGCCGCGCACCTCGATCTCGGCGACGAGGACAAGCTCCCGATCTTGCTCGAGACCGAGGTCAGCGACCGCCTGCGCAAGGTCATCGAGCTCGCGGGGCAGCGCTCCAACGTGCTGCAGGTCAAGCGTGACCTCGACCGCTACGTGCGCGAGCACCTGTCCAAGCACGAGCACGACGCGCTGCTGCGCCACAAGCTCCGCGCGATCCAGTCGGAGCTCGGCGAGAGCGACGGCGAGGCCGACGAGCGCGGCCTGCGAGAGCTCGAGCAGCGCCTCACCGCCCTCGATCTCCCGGAGGCCGCACGGGCCGCGGCAGATCGCGAGCTCGGGCGCCTGCGTCGCATGCACCCGCAGAGCGGCGAGGCGACGATCGCCCGCACCTACCTCGAGTGGATCGCCGACCTCCCGTGGGGCGAGCAGAGCGCGACCCCCGACAAGCTCGATCTGCAGCGCGCGCGCGAGCTGCTGGAGACCCATCACTATGGGCTCGAGAAGGTCAAGAAGCGGGTGCTCGAGTACCTGAGCGTGCGCAAGCTGGCGCCTGGCAAGCGCGGGCCCATTTTGTGCCTCGCCGGACCGCCCGGGGTCGGTAAGACCTCGCTCGGGCGCAGCATCGCCGAGGCCCTCGGCCGCCAGTACGTCCGCATCTCGCTCGGCGGCGTGCGTGACGACGCCGAGATCCGCGGCCATCGTCGCACATACATCGGCGCCCTGCCCGGCCGCTTCATCCAGGCGATGAAGCGCGCCGGCACCAGCAACCCGGTGATCGTGCTCGACGAGGTCGACAAGCTGGTCGGCGCCAACCTGCGCGGCGACCCGGCCGCGGCGCTGCTCGAGGCCCTCGACCCCGAGCAGAACGCCGCCTTCCACGACCACTACCTCGACCTCGACTACGACCTCTCGAAGGTCATCTTCCTGTGCACCGCCAACGAGCTCGGGGCCATCCCCGACGTGCTGCGCGACCGCCTCGAGGTCATCCCGCTGAGCGGCTACACCGTCGAGGAGAAGCTGGCGATCGCCCGCACCCACCTGCTACCCAAGCAGCGGATCGAGAACGGCCTCGACAACGTCGAGCTCGACATCCCCGACGAGGTCCTGCTGCAGCTCGCCACCGAGTACACGCGTGAGTCGGGCGTGCGCAACCTCGAGCGCGAGCTCGCGGCGCTGCTGCGCGACGTCGCCATGCACCTCGCCGAGGGCCGGGTGCCGCGGCGCCGCCTCGACCCCGAGGAGGTCCTGCGCATCCTCGGACCGCCGCGCTACTACGACGAGATGGCCGCCAAGGTCCCGACCCCCGGCGTCGTCACCGGCCTCGGCTGGACCCCCGTCGGCGGCACCCTGCTGTTCGTCGAGGCCACCGTGCACCCCGGCACCGGCCAGACCCGCCTCACCGGCAAGCTCGGCGACGTCATGAAGGAGTCGGCCCAGGCCGCGCTCAGCTACGTGCGCAGCCGCGGCACCGAGTTCGGACTCTCACCGACCTACGTGGGCGCGCTGCTCAAGGACCACGACCTTCACCTGCACTTCCCCGCCGGCGCGGTCCCGAAGGACGGCCCCAGCGCCGGCATCGCGGTGATCACCGCCCTGATCTCGCTGTTCACCGACCGACCCGCGCGGGCCGACGTCGCCATGACCGGCGAGATCACGCTGCGCGGCCAGGTCCTGCCGATCGGCGGCGTGCGCGAGAAGGTGCTCGCGGCCCACCGCGCCGGCATTCGCGACATCATCCTCCCCGACCGCAACCGCAAGGACGAGCCCGAGATCCCCGCGGCCGCGCGCGCCGACCTGCGCCTGCACTTCGTCAAGCACATCCGCGAGGTCATCCCGATCGTCCTGCTGCCGGCCCCCACCGAAGTGGCCGCCGCCGAGTGACCCCCGCGCGCGAGCCCGGCTCGCGCGCAGTCGCAACGAACCAGTCGACCCATCGCCTGTCACTCGTCGCCGCGCTGGTCCACCGGCCGATGTCACTCGTCGCCGCGCGGGTCCGCCGCTCAGCGGCCCGCGTGGAGACGCAGCTTGCCGACCGCGGTCGACGCCGCGATCGTGCGCGGCGCCGCATCCTCGCAGCGCAGCCCGCTCGCGCTCGCCGCGGCGGCCTCGAGGTCGCAGCGATAGGTCCCGTTCGGCACGCGCAGCGTCACGTCTCCGGCCGCGGCGTTGGCCGTCAGGCGCTCGGGCGCGGCGGCGAAGTTCAGCTCGATGTTACCGCCCTCGGTGCGGACCTCGACCTGGGCGCCGGCCAGCAGCGCGCCCGTCACCTTGCCGAGGCCGACCTCGACATCGAGGTCACCGCGGACCCCGTCGAGCTCGACATCGCCGTCGTCCACTTGCAGCACCAGGCTCACCTCCGGTCCGACCCAGAGCTCGTGATCGACGCGGCATCCCGGCGCTCCGCCGCACAGCGCCTCGATGCGCAGCACCCCGCCCTTGACCTCTTGATGGACCGCGCGGGTGTCGGGGAAGGCGCGCGCTCGCCGGACCACCTTCACCTTCGAACCCGCGGGCGCACCGACCACGCGCACCGTTCCGGTATCGACGCGCAGCTCGACCCGAACGACCTCGCCGGTCACCTCGATCGATCGCCCCTGCACCGGCGCACAGCCGGTCAACAGCCCCACGAGTCCCAGCCGCGCGCATCGCCCGATCATCACCATCTCTTGCTTTACGCGCTTCGCGGCGAGACAGCAAGACAGCAAGCAAGGCAGCGAGCGAGCCGCGTCCGGCGTAGACTGCATCGCCATGACCCTACCCGCCGAGGATCGCGAGCGCCTGCTGATCGCCCTGCGCCAGGTCGATCCCGCCGGCTTTCGCGGCCAGCTGCGCGCGGTGCTGGTGGCCCACGAGGCG
This sequence comes from Nannocystis sp., assembly GCF_013812955.1. Classification (GTDB taxonomy): domain Bacteria; phylum Myxococcota_A; class Polyangia; order Nannocystales; family Nannocystaceae; genus Nannocystis. Next base: position 3,624 of record NZ_JACCSO010000696.1, read on the forward strand.
GTGACGAGCGCGGCCCGGGCCCTCGGTGTCAGCCCGCAGACCCTCGCCGCGTGGATCGCCGAGGACCCGGCGATCGCCCTGGGTTTGTGCCTGGAGCCATAGCGCATCGCGTCCGCGGAGATTTGCCCGGCCAGCGAACACGGGTATAAGGTGCACTTATGCGCCCACTTCTTATTCTATGCTGCGCCGCGGCTCTCGCCTGCGGTGACTCTGGTGACGCCACCACGGGCGCCAGCGCGAGCGAGGCGACCGGCCCGACCAGTCTGCCCGGCTCGAGCGGTGACAGCAGCACCGTGACGCCGACCGGCACCCCGACCACCGACAGCGGCGCCACCGCGACCGCCACCAGCGGAGATTCCACGGCCGGTATCAGTGCCAGCACGACCGGCGGCGGCCCCAAGTTCGATCTCGGCGCGATGCCGGACGCCGGCAGCGACGCTTGCAATGGCGAGACCGGCGGCAACCAGCCCGAGTTTTCGTACATCTGGGTGGCCAACTCCGCCGAGGGCACGATCAGCAAGATCGACACCCAGACCCTCGTCGAGCACGGCCGCTATCGGGTCCGCCCCGACTCCGCGGGCAGCCCCTCACGCACCAGCGTCAACCTCTCCGGCGACGTCGCGGTCGCCAACCGCACGGGCGGCGTCACCAAGATCTACGCCGACCCCGCCGACTGCACGGAGAGCAACGGCCAGCCCGGCATTCAGACCTCGAACAACAACGTCGCGCTCGACTGGGGCGTCGAGGAGTGCATCGCCTGGTACACGCCCTCCGCCTTCACCACTCAGCGTCCGGTCGCCTGGGCCCCGGGCACCCTGAACCCCGCGACCTGCAAGTACGAAGATCAGAAGCTGTGGACCGCCGGCGGCCAGAGCGGCGTCAGCGAGAGCCTCGTCGTGCATCGCCTCAACGGGGAGACCGGCGCGCTCGAGGACACGATCGCCATGCCCGACGTCTACCACGGCTACTTCGGCGCCTACGGCGGCGCGGTCAACCAGGCCGGCGACTTTTGGTTCATCACCTACGACCTCCCGAGCACCCTCGTGCGCGTCGACGCCAAGACCCTCGCCTACGAGAAATTTTCGGTGCCCGATGGCCTGTGCCCCTACGGCTTCGCGGTCGACAGCAAGGGCCGTCCGTGGACCGGCTCGTTCTGTCAGGCGAGCGCGCGCTTCACCCCCGAGACCCAGACCTGGGACCAGTTCCCGGTGCTCGGCTACGGCCTCCAGCAGGACGCCGAGGGCCGGATGTGGATCGCCGACTACTCGCTCCCGGGCACCCGGGCGATCGACGCCGAGAGCCTCGCCATCCTCGACACGATCCCGCTCGACTCGTTCTCGGTGAAGGGCATCAGCATCGACTTCTATGGCTACGTCTGGGTCGTCGACATGGACCACAGCGCGTTTCGCATCGACCCCGACGACAAGAGCGTGATGTCCTACGGCGGCCTGGTCGGCCCCTACACCTACAGCGACATGACCGGCTGGGGCCTCAGCAACGTCGCCAACCCGCCGGGCTGAGCTCGCTGGACCAACCGCTCGCTGGCCGCTCGCTGGTCCCGTTCGCTGGTCCCGTTCGCGGCTGGCTGACGCATGACGCGGCCCTCCGCTTGCCCGGTACCGACCGGGCTCAGGGCAGCGCCTCGAGGGCCGCGAGCGCGGCCGCATGCTCCGCGGCGCGCAAGCTGCAGCCCTCGCCGCTGGCCAGCACCTGCACCTGTCCGTCGGGCCATGTCAATGTCACCTGCACCCGCCACAGCGGCTGCGACCCCTTCGGCCGCTCGCCGACCACTTCATAGACCGGCGTGCGTCGGTGACGCGCCTGCACGAGCGCCTGCAGCCGCGACTTCGGATCGACGCCGTCCTCGGGTCGCAGCGCCTGCACGCGGTCCCCGAGCAGCGCCGTGAACACCGCGCTGGCCGCGGTCAGCGGGTCGCGCCCGCTCGCGCGCGCGTTGAGGTAAGCGGCGGCGAGCACCGCCTCGAGCGCGTCCGCCAGCGCCCCGTCGCGCTCGACGAGGCTGTTCTTGCGGTCGCCGCGACCGACGAAGAGATGATCACCGAGCGCGATCGCCCGGGCCGCCGCCGCCAGCGAGGCCTCCGACACCAGGCTCGCGCGCAGCCGCGTCAGCGTGCCCTCCGCGAGGTCCGGGAAGCGCTGCCACAGCGCGTCCGCGGTCACCAGCCCGAGCACCGCGTCGCCGAGAAATTCGAGGCAGGCATTGCCGGGCCAGCCCGCGCCCGGGTGCTCGTTGACCCACGAGGGCAGCGTCAGCGCGGCGCGCAGCAGCGCCAGCCTGGCGAAGCGGTGCCCCAGCTGCAGCGACAGCGGCGCGAGCTCCACCAGCGCCGGATCGTCGTCGGGCAGCAGCGCGAGCACGGCCGGCAGCCCGCGCGTCCCCGGTCC
>NZ_JACCSO010000697.1 GCF_013812955.1 Nannocystis sp.
GCCCGTGAGGACATGTCCATCAAGTCAGGTTCGGGACGCGACGCGGAGGTCCCCGACAAGGACGCCGGCGCCGCGCGCATGGGCCCGCGCCGCAGCCCCGAGGACGCCTACGAGGGCAACTTCCTGACGGTGATGAACCTGCTCGCCGACTGGGACGCCAAGCAGAACGCGCTCGACGTGGCGACCCGGTGGCACAACGCCCGGCCGGCCGAGGTCATGGCCCTGGTCGCGCTCGGCGAGGCGCTCGAGGCCAACGGTCGCCCGGAGCAGGCCGCCCGCGCCTATGGATCGATCGTCGACCTGTACCCGGCGCGCGCCGAGATGCGCCGCCTCGCCGCCGCTCGCCTCGAGCGCCTCGGCGAGCCCTACACCTGGCTGGTGATCGACAGCTACGGTCGGGCGATCGAGCAGCGCCACGACGACCCCGCCGGTTACCGCCTGTTCGCCTTCGCCTTGCTGCGCGCCGGCTACTACCAGGAGGCCTTCGAGTCGCTGGTCGACGGCCTCGCCTGGGCCCGCTTCGAGCCCAAGACCCGCGCGCTCGAGCCGGTGCTGCTCGGCGACCTCGGCCTGGTCGCCGCCGCCTGGATCCGCCGCTGGCCCGAGCAAGAGGCCTACGTGCGCGACGCCCTGCGCGTGCACGAGGCCGAGCTCGCGACCCGGCCCTCGCTGCGCTTCGTGCTCAGCTGGGACAGCGAGCTCGCCGACCTCGACCTGCACGTGCGCGACGGCCTCGGCTGGCACGCTTTCTACCGCCACAAGACCCTCGACTCCGGTGGTCGCCTCTCGGACGACATGGACGCCGGTTATGGTCTCGAGGCCTTCACCATCGACGCGCCCGCGAGCGGATTCCCGTATCGCATCGAGGTCGGCTACTACGCGCGCGGCGCCACGCACGGGGCCGGCAAGCTGGAGATCGTCGAGCATGACGGCCAGGGCCAGCTGTTCTTCGACGAGCGTCCGTTCGTGGTCCTCAAGCAGCGAGCCTACGTCGACCTCGGCACGCTGACGGCGCCGCCCTCGCTGGCCGCCACGTCGCGCTGAGGTCATTCTCGCGGCTCGCTCGCGGATCCGCGGGCGGGACGTCTGCGTTGTGCCACCGCGTCGCAGCGCTTGCGCCGACGCGGCGTGAGGCGGCACTCTGGGGGTGCATGATCATCGAACTCGAGCGCGGCAGACAGTCAACGCTGGACCAGATCCGGGACCTCGCGGTCCGCTTCGGCAATCGCATCGAGCTCAGCGAGGGCACCGGCGTCTTCGACACGATCCTGGTGATCGGCGACAACCGCGAGTTCGCGGCCCGCATCGACTTCATCCGCGGCCTGCCGGGCGTGCAGGCGGCCTGGGAGGCCTCCGCCGGCTACAACAACATCGCCAGGGTGGTGCGCAGCCGCGACGGTCGGGCGGTCCAGCGCGAGCGCCGGATCGTCGAGGTCCGCGGCCTCGACGGCAAGGCCCGCCGCTTCGGCGCCGGCAAGCACATCTTTATCTGCGGCCCCGACTCGCCGCAGACGCTCGAGCAGACGCTCGCCAACGCCCGCCTGGCGCGCGCCATCGGCGAGAAGTTCGGCGTGCTCGACCGCGTGATGCTGCGCGGCGGCGCCTACAAGCCGCGCACGCGGCCGACCGACTGGCGCGGCCTCGGCATGAAGGGCATCGCCATGCTCGACGCGGCCCGCGAGGACACCGGCCTGCCGTACGTCACGGAGGTGATGGACCACAACCTCGTCGAGCAGATCGGCGAGCACGCCGACATGCTGCAGATCGGCACCCGCAACGCCCAGAACTTCGACCTGCTCGAGGCGGTCGGTCGCTTCGGCAAGCCGGCGATCCTCAAGCGCGGCTTCGGCAACGAGTCCGAGGAGTGGTTCTACTCGGCCGAGTACATCGCCAACCAGGGCAACCTCGACATCGTGCTGTGCGAGCGCGGCATGAAGACCCTGTTCACCAAGGGCGGCTATTGCCGCAACCAGCCCGACCTGAACGCCTGCACGCACGCCCGCAAGCAGACGATCCTGCCGGTGATCTTCGATCCGAGCCACGTCTCCGGCGACCACCGCATCGTCTCGGAGAACGCGCTCGCGGCCTGCGGGCACCTGGTCGACGGCACCATCACCGAGACGATCCACACCGAGGAGTTTCGCCAGGACCAGCTCTGCGACGCCTCCCAGGCGATGGTGATGGACGCCTACAGCCGGCTCGTCGAGGCGATCCTGAACTTCGAACAGCACGTGCAGCCGCACCTGCTGGCGATCAATCGCATGAACAGCGTCGTGTAGGCGCCGCTCACTTCGGAGCCGCAGCGGCCGGCGCCGGCGCGGCCGCGGCGTTGTACTGGGTCACGCGCAGGACCGTGCGGTTGTTCTTGGCCCGCCCCGCGGCGGTCATGTTGACCGCGACCGGACGCTTGTCGCCGAAGCCGACCGCCGTGATGCGCTCGGGGCTGACACCCTTGGCGAGCAGGTAGTTGCGGACGTTGTCGGCCCGCTCGCTGGTCTTCTGCTTGGGATTGCCGCGGTCGTCGCTGTGCACGCCGATCTCCACGATCTCGTACTCGGGGTGGGCGCGCAGGAAGCCGGCGAGCTCGTCGAGCAGCAGCTGGGTCTTCTCGTTCGGGTTGTTGCCGTCGTAGCGGATCGACTTGTTGAGTCGCAGCGACTTGCCCTTGGCCTTCACGTTCGGGGTCAGCAGCGGCACCGAGCGGGTCAGGGTCTCCTTGATCGTGACCGCCTGCTCGCCCGGGGCGACGCTGAAGCGGATCGACCTGTCCTCGAAGCCCTGGGCGCGGGCGACCGCGCTGTAGTCGCCGACCGGCAGCTCGAGGCGGATGAGGCCAGCCTCGTTGGTCGGGAACGGCTCATCGACGCCCATGCCGGTGACCGCGAGCACCACCGCCACCGCCACGCCGGCCTCGTCGACGAAGGTGCCGTCGAGGATGCCGATCGGCGGGGAGTTGGCGACGTCCATCGTGATGGTCATCGCCGTGTCCTCGCCGGGCTTGACCTCGGCGGCGACCTCCTTGGTGGCCTTGTTGGCGAGCTCGACCTGGATGGTCACCGCGCCCTCGGGGAACCGGTAGCTGGTGAAGTTGCCGGCCTCGTCGGTGAGGATCGCGTTGGTCGCCGAGCCCGGGAAGCGGACCTTGGCGCCGTTCACCGGGGCGCCGGTGCTGTCGAGCACCTGACCGACGATGCGGCCGTCGATCACGCCCGGACCGGGGTCGACCGCCGACGCGGGGGCGGGCACCTCCTTGATCGTCGGGTTGGGGTCGATCGCCCAGCCGAGGCCGAGGATCAGCGACCACGGCGCGACCGGCGGGCCGTACTCGAAGCTCGGGGAGACCATGCCGATGTCGGCGGCGATGTCGAGGTGCAGGCCGGAGATCACGTTGGCGCGCAGGCCGACGGTCGCCCACATGCTCGACTTCGGCAGCGGCGAGGGGGTCGAGCCGTCCTGCTTGAACGGGGTCATCTCCGCGGTGGCGACGTCCCAGCCGAGCTCGGCGATCGGGTCGAGGCCGAACTGCCGGCGCTTGCCGAGGCGCATCGGGAAGTCGAAGCCGTAGCGCATGCGCACGCGGCTGGTGTTGATGCCGAGGGCGAAGCGCGAGACCTCGCGGCTGGTCGGGTCGGTGATCCCCTTCTCGAAGTCGTAGAGCTTGCTCGAGTTGTCGAGCAACCACCCGATGTTGGTCGTGAACCGCATCGGGAATTGTTTTTTGGTCAGGTAGCGGACATCGAGGGTAAAGAGCGCGTCGATGTTGAAGTTGACCTTCTTGCTCGACAGGGCCCCGGGCGCCGAGAGCAGGCCGATGCCCGCCTGACCGCCGAGGCCGATCGCGCCGCCCTTCACGAAGCGGTGCGCGCCCTTGACCCCGAAGTCGAGGTCGCCGAGCGCGAACTGCTGCGACTGGTCCTGACGCCCCGGCTGCTTGCGCTCGTTGCGGTTGCCCTGGCTGTGCACCGCCAGGTACACCTCGCCCCACTTGAAGGGGCTGTAGCCGATGTTGACGGTGCCGCGGAACCGGGTGTGCGTGTCCTGGCCGTTCTCTTCGCTGTCGTAGATGAAGCCGGTGCGCTTGAAGAAGTCGGTGTGCAGGCGGAAGCGGACGGAGTGGCGTCCGCCGACATCGGCGAGCGTCGTGTGGAACAGGCCGAGCCCGCCGCGCAGGCTGTTGATCGCCGGCTCCCGGCGACCCGCGACCATGCCCGGCTGCTTCACGCCCGCATCGATCTCGGGGCCATTCACGCCGCTCGCTGCGGCGTCGCCGGTCAGGCCGGCGGCGCCGACCTCGAGCCCGACGTCGGCGCTGGCTCCCTCGACGGGCGGTGCCTCGGTCGGAGCGGCGTCGGCTGGCGTCTCCGCCGGAGCAGCGCCGGCATCGGGCAGGGCCGGTGGCGCGGAC
>NZ_JACCSO010000713.1 GCF_013812955.1 Nannocystis sp.
GTCCTCGAGGGCGCGTCGCAGGTCGACGCGGAGCGCATCCTGCCCGAGCTCATCGCGCTCGTGCGGGGCGTGCGAGGGGCCGTCGACGTCCGCCTTCAGGAGCGATTCGACGCCCCGACCGTGCGGCTCGACGTCGATCGCATCCGCGCCGCCGAGCTGGGGCTGACCGAGCAAGACGTCGTCCGCAACGCCGCGTCCGCCCTGACATCGAGCGTGAACTTCGAGCCGGCCTTCTGGATCGATCCACGCAACGGGAACCACTATTTCGTCGGCGTGCAGTACCGCGAGGCGGACCTCGTGGACTTCGAGACGGTGCTCGACATCCCAATCACGCCCCAGGGCGGCGGTCCGGTGGTCCTGCTGCGTCAGGTGGCGTCCCTGTCGCGCCATCAGTCGGTCGGCGAGGTGCGACACGAGTCGATCCGGCGCGTGCATCAGGTCCTCGTCAACATCGACGAACGCGACGTCGGCGGTGTCGCCGCCGACGTCGAGGCCGCGGTGCGCGAGCTGACGCTTCCGACCGGGGCGAAGGTCGAGGTGCGCGGTGAAGTGAGCGTGATGCGGCGCTCGCTCAGCTCGCTCTCCGGGGGTCTGCTGCTCGCGGTCGTGCTCGTATACCTCTTGCTCGTGGCGCAGTTTCGATCCTTCCGCGATCCCGCGCTCGTCCTGCTCGCGGCGCCACTCGGGGCGATCGGCGCGCTCGGGCTCCTGGTCGCAACAGGGACCACCCTCAATGTCCAGTCGGTCATCGGGATGCTGTTCATGATCGGAATTTCGGTGTCGAACTCCGTCCTCATCGTCGACTTCGCCGGGCGCCTCCGCAGCGGCGGATGCACTGCCGCCGACGCGGCGATACGCGCGGCGCTCATCCGCCTGCGACCGATCGCCATGACGAGCCTCGCCGCGCTGCTCGGCCTCCTGCCGATGGCGCTCGGCCTCGAGCGGGGCGGTGAGGCGAACGTGCCGCTCGCGCGCGCCGTCATCGGCGGTCTCACGGCGTCGACCTTGCTGACGCTGCTGGTCGTGCCGCCGCTCTATGCGTGGATTCACCGCGAGCGCGGACGGGGCGCCCTCGGCGGAGGTGCGGCGACATGAGACGCCGCATCGGCCTGCTCGGCCTGCTCAGCCTGCTCGCGTGCGAGCCTTCGTCGGCACACACGGGAGCAGCGCTGCCGGCGCCCGAGACCGCGGCCCTCCGCGTGCGCGGTGTGGCAGCGCGGCGCGAGGCGATCGAGCGGGGCTCGCTGCTGATTGGGCGCCTCGAGCCGCACGAACGCGCGCCCCTGGGCGCGCGCATGTCGGGGATCCTCACGGAGCTCCGCGTCGATGTCGGCGATCGGGTCCGCGCCGGCCAGATCCTCGGTTCGGTCCGCGTCCCCGGCCTCCGCGATCAGATCGCGTCGGCGACCGCCATGACCGCCGCCGCCAGGTACGAGCTGGAGCTGCGCGAGGACACCGCCGCACGCGTCGCCACGGCAGCCGAGCGCAACCCGTCGGCAGTCGCAGCGCACGACCTGTCGTCGGCCAGCGGCTCGCAGAAGTCGGCCCTCGCGCGGGCGAAGGCTGCCGAGGCGGAGGCCGAGCGGCTCCGGCATCTCGCTGCCGACGCTCGCATCGTCGCGCCATTTGACGGCGCCGTGATCGCGCGACGGCGAGACCCCGGCGCCAGCGTCAACGCGGGGGATGTCGTCGTCGAGGTCGCGAGGGTCGACAAGCTCCGCCTGCGGGTGAATGTACCGGAGGCCCAGATCGGCGATGTCCGGCCCGACCAGGCGGTGATCCTCGTGCTGCCGGCGTATGGCGGGCGTCAGCTCGAGGCCCGGATCAGTAGGATCGCTCCCGCGATCGATCCAGCGACGCGCATGCTCCCGATCGAGATCGATGTCTTGAATCCCAAGGGCGAGCTCCTCGCGGGGATTATCGCGGAAGTGCAGCTCGTGCGCGACCCGCAGCCGCCCGCGCTCGTCGTCCCGGCCGAGGCCGTCCTCCGCGAGGGGCTGGACCGCGTGGTGTATGTGGCCAGCGAGCGGACGGTGCGTCGACGGCTCGTCCGCACGGGCCACGACAGCGGCATCCTCACCGAGATCATCGAGGGCGTCGCGGAGGGTGACATCGTGCTGGTCGGGGGTCGCGGGCTGCTGCGCGACGGCATCGGCGTGGAGGTCGCGCCATGAGACGCCGAGCGCCACGGCGGCCGCGTGTTCCCACGAGCGCCTGTGGGGTCCTGCTCTTCCTCGCTTCCGCCCTCGCGGCGGCGCAGGCGCCAGCCCCGGTCTCGGGTTCGAACACCGCGAGCACGCTCCCCCTGCCCGAAGCCATCGAGCTGGCGATCCGGGCCTATCCTGGCACCGCCGCGGCGCGTGCTCGTCGCCAGTCGGCCGAGGCGCGGGTCGCCGAGGCGCGTCTGATGGGGGCTCCGGATGTGCTCGTCGGCGCGGCGTACACCGACGGATTCCCCGGTTCGGGCTCGCACCTCGGGCTGCGCGGTATGCTCGGCTCGCCGTTCGTTCGCCACTACGTCGCCGGCGTCGATGCGAGCTGGGATCTTGCCGACCTGCTGCGCGCATCTCCGACGCGGGCCGCGGCCAGGGCAGCCCGTGATTCGGAGACGGCGCTCGAAGCCTCGGCGCGGCGAGACGTCGCCCTTCAGATCATCGCGCTCTACGAGCGCACGCTGGCCGCAGCCGACGCGCGGGAGATCCTCCTCGCGGAGGGAGACGCACGCCGTGACCAACGAGACGCGGTGAAGGCCCGGGTCGACGCCGGACTGACGGCCCCCGAGGAGCTGACCCAGGCGGATGCGGCCCTGACGGATCTCGACGCCGAGCTCATGGGCGTGCAAAGCGACGAGCGCGCGGCACGGGCCGCGCTTCGCCAGTGGATCGCCGACGATCGAGCGCTCACCACGACGCTGGTGCTCGTCAGCCCGGGGCTGTTCGGGGAGACGCCAGAGCTTCGCGCGAGTCTGGCCTTGAGACGGCAGGCGGCGGCGCTCCTCAAGCTGAGGACCCTCCATGCGGTCCCGCGCGTCATGCTGGGGGCGAGCGCCGGTTATGCCAATCCGCCTCCCGGGATGGCCGCGGGGGTCTATGCCGTGAGCGCCGGGATCGTGCTCCCCGTGACCGGGCTATTTCGTGATCGGGCGCGCAGAACCGCGGAGGCGGCGTCGGTCGAAGCGCGAGCGCACGAACTCGATGCTGTGACCCAGCAGATCGCCATACGGGCCGCCGAGCTCGACGCCGCGATCGACGGTCTGACCGCGGCTTTGCCCGCCGCCGAACGGGCTACCGCCGCCGCCGCCGCGTCACTCGACGCGGTCGCGGCGCGCGCAACAGCCGGGCTCATCCGGCACGCAGATGTCGAGGTCGCACGGGCGGCGCTGCGGAAGGCACAGCTGCGAGAGTCGATCTTGCGACGGCAGATCAACGGAATGCGGGCGCGCATGTCCGTGGTGGGCGGAGAGCGCCCGGCCAAGGAGTAGATGACGACCGTGCCAACGCCGCGCCGACGCCTCGGCGGAGCCCGCCGCCCACGACCGGTCGCGGGGTCACGGTGGTGCCGCTGGCGGGCGCGGAGAAACGCGCTAGCTCGCGGCCACCTTCATCACACCAGCTCGTGCACCGCCACGCGGAGGGCCTCCAGACGGGCGGCGACCCGCGGGATCCGGGCGCGTCCCGCCGGCAATAGCGCGAACACATTGAGCGGTTGGAAGCGATACTCATCCACATCCATGCGCGGCGTCACCTCGCGCTACTACTCGCTCCAAACGCGAGCCCGGGCGAGGGCCCGTCCACGAAAACCGCGACGCGATGGGTCTGCGGCATGAACGCGTAGACCTTGTTGCGGGTGGCGTCGAAGGCCAGGGTGTAGGCGTCCTTTTCGGTGGGGACCGTCTGGAGGAGCTTCATGGCGTCGACGTCAACGACATCGAGCGCCCCTGGGTCACCAGAGGCCACGTAGAGGTGGCGGCGGGCGACGTTGAGAAAGGCGACATCGGGCGCACCGCTGAGCGGCACCGTCGCGGAGACCTCGCCGGTCGTCGCGTCCAGGCGGACGAGTTTCTTGTCGTCGCAGGCGCACAGGAGGCTATTCGTAGTCGGATCGAGGGCGAGGCCATGGGGCCCGACGGCAGGCACGTCGTACGTGGCGGCCAGGCGATCAGGGGCAGCGACGTCGATGGCGACGATCTGCGCGCGACCACCGCCGACGGCCGCGACCGCAAGCAGCTC
>NZ_JACCSO010000768.1 GCF_013812955.1 Nannocystis sp.
AGACCGGCGGCGGTGGGTCGGTGACCGCAGCCGCAGGCCCGGGCGCAAAGACCGGCGGCGGTGGGTCGGTGACCGCAGCCGCAGGCCCGGGCGCAAAGACCGGCGCAGGCGGCTCGCTCGGCCCACACGCGGCCCCAAGGAGGATGAGGATGAGCGCACGGGCCCGCGCCGCTGCGCCGTGGTCGATCGACATCCGCGGATGATATCGCCGAGCACTCGCCAAAGGTGAGCGATCGCCGAGGCCCCACTCGTGCCACCCTTTCAGCGGCAGACGAGCCGCGTCCGCGACCAAAAACCACGCGCCCCCGAAGCGTGGTAGCTTCGCCGCCGGTGCCCGCCGACGCCAGCGACCTGTCCCCCGGGCCAGCCCCGCTGGTGCACGCGCGCGGCGTCTCGCTGCGGTTTCCCGGCGGTCTGCTCGCCCTCGAGGGCATCGACCTCGAGCTGCGCCGCGGCGAGCTCGTGACGATCGTCGGCCCCTCCGGCTGCGGCAAGTCGACGCTGCTGCGCGCCGTCGCCGGCCTGCTCCCGACCTCGAGCGGCTCCCTGACCGTCGCCGGCCTCGCCCCCGCCGACGCCCGCCGCCAGTGGGGCCGCCAGGCCTTCGTGTTCCAGGACGCCACCCTCCTGCCCTGGCGCAGCGTCCGCGACAACGTCCGCCTGCCGCTCGAGCTCGGCCGTCACCCGGACCCGGACCCCGCAGCCGCCGTCGCGCGCGTGCTCACCCTCGTCGGCCTGCAAGACTTCGCGAGCACCCACCCCGCCGAGCTCTCGGGCGGCATGCGCATGCGCGCCTCGCTGGCCCGCGCCCTGGTCACCCGCCCCGAGCTGCTGCTGCTCGACGAACCCTTCGGGGCCCTCGACGAGCTGACGCGCGAGCGCCTCAATCAGGAGCTGCTGGGCCTGTGGCAGCGAGACGGCTTCGCCGCGCTGGCGGTCACCCACAGCCTCGCCGAGGCGGTGCTGCTCGCCGACCGCGTGCTGGTCATGCGCCCCCGCCCCGGTCGCATCACCCACACCCTGACGATCGACCTGCCGCGCCCGCGCCCCCCGGAGATCCAGACCACCCCGGCATTCACCGCCCTGCTCGCCACCCTGCGCGCGCACATCCAGGAGTCCTCGTGACCCGCGAGCCCCTGCGCGCCCGCCTGCTGCCGCCGCTGCTGCTGTTCGCGCTGGTGGTCCTGTCATGGCAGCTGCTGTGCACCACATTGGCGCTCCCGGTCTATCTCGTGCCCTCGCCCGCGCGGGTCGCCGCCGCCGCCGTCGCCGATGCCGGCACCCTCGCCACCGCGACCGCGCTCACTGCGGCCGCCGCCGTGCTCGGGCTTTTGATCAGCCTCACCCTCGGCACCGCGATCGCCGTGCTGTTCTCGCAGTCGCGCCTGCTCGCGCGCAGCCTCTACCCCTACGCGATCTTCCTGCAGACCGTCCCGATCGTCGCCGTCGCCCCGCTGATCGTCATATGGTTCGGCACCGGCCTCGCCAGCGTCGTGCTCGTCGCCGTGATCATCAGCCTGTTCCCGGTGATCACCAACGGCACCACCGGCCTCACCCGCGTCGACCCGCAATACCTCGAGCTCTTCGCCATGCGCGACGCCTCGCGCGGCCAGGTGCTGCTCAAGCTGCGCCTGCCCGGCGCGGTCCCTTACATCATCACCGGCGCCAAGATCTCGAGCGGCCTCGCGGTCATCGGCGCCATCGTCGGCGAATTCTTCGCCGGCTACGGCTCCGCCGGTTACGGCCTCGGCTTCCTCATCCTCCAGACCTCGGGCCAGCTGCGCACCGCCGACCTGTTCGCGGCGATCCTCGCCTGCACCCTGCTCGGCCTGCTGCTGTTCTCCGCCGTGTCCCTGATCGGCGACCTCATCCTGCGCCGCTGGCGGGGCCGCGAGCTCGAGACCTGAGCCGCTCTTATTCGTGCATTCGCGGAATGCGAACCCCGCCCCGGTCGTTGGCGCCCCGAAATGAAGCTGCTCGCCGCCCTCATTCTCCTCACAGTCTCGGGCCTCACCATGCCGGGCCTCGGATGCTCGGGAGCCCCCACCACGAAGCCGCCGACCGAAGCGCCGGAGTCCACCACGCCCGCACACGCCGCAAAATCCTCGCACGACGCGGCGCTGGAGCGCGCGCTCGCCAGCGTCGCCGCCGAGTCGGATGGGATCGTCGCCGTGAGCGTACTGCACCTCGGGAACGGCACCCGCGCCTCGCTGCACGGCGACCGGCGATCGCCGATGATGAGCGTGTTCAAGCTGCCCCTGGCGATCGTCGCGCTGTCGATGATCGACGAGGGCGAGCTGCGGCTCGATCAGGACGTCCCGATCAGCGAGTCGGAGCTGCGCCCCGTGAGCCCGATCGCCGAGGCGTGGCATCAGGGCGCCCATTCGGTGACGATCGAGACGCTGCTGGTGCGCACCATCCAGGACAGCGACAACACCGCGGGGGACAAGCTCGTGGCGCTCGAGGGCGGCGGGCAGGCGATCACCGCCCGGCTGCGCCGACTCGGCATCATGAATGTCGACATCGGCGAGCAGGAGATCGAGATGTTCGCGCGCCTCGGCTGCCCCGGCGCCGCGCGCCCCGCCGACGGCTGGACCATGCCCGCGATCAAGGCCTGCCCCGCGCCCACGAAGGCGGTGCAGCTCGCGGCCGCCCAGCACGAGCTCGAGCGATCGCCCAACAGCGCCACGACCGACGGGCTCGTCGACATGCTCGCGGCGCTCGACGGTCCGGCGATCCCCGGGCGCCGCGACTGGCTGCGTGACACCCTCGCCGGCACCAAGACCGGCCCCGCGCGCCTCAAAGGGCTGCTGCCGGAGGGCACCCGCGTCGAGCACAAGACCGGCACCGGCGACGACATCGATGGCCTGAACCTCGCGACCAACGACGTCGGCGTCATCACCCTGCCCGATGGGAGCCGCGTGGCGATCGCGGTGCTGATCGCCGGCTCGCGGCAGGACAGGGCCAGCCGCGAGCGCCTGATCGCCCGCCTGGCGAGGACCGTGTGGGACCGATTCGCGCGCTGAGTGCCGACTTGCGCGCAGGCGTGGCCCGGCCACAGGCCGCGCTTGCGCGCCGGGTCGCGCCCGCTTACACTCGCTGAGTGACCACTAAGCGAGTGTCGCGGCCCGTGACCCGGCGAGCCGGCCCCGGGACCCGGACGAGCCCCGCCGGCAGCCGCGCGGCGCAGTCGGCGATCCGGCGCGAGCAGGTGCTGGCGGCCGCGCTCGAGCTGTTCTGCGAGCACGGCTACGCGGGCACCAGCACCCGGCGCATCGCCGAGGCGGCCGGGGTCACCGAGGGCCTGATCTTCCACTACTTCGCGACCAAAGAGGCGCTCCTGTTCGAGCTCGCGGCCCAGCGCCACACCTTCGCCGGACAGGTGCTGACGGTGATGCAGAGGGCCGGTGACCGCAGCGCGCGCGAGCTGCTGCTCGCCGTCGCCGCCGGGCTCACCGGCGTCTCGTCGGAGGAGGGCGCCTTCATCGGCTTCATGCTCGCCGAGGCCCAGGTCAATCCTTCCCTGCGCGCCCAGGTCACCAGCGCCACGGCGGTGGTGCTCGGCGGCATCGTGCGGACCCTGGCGCGCCGGGTCGAGGCCGGCGAGCTGCGGGCCGACGCCTCGCTCGAGGCCGCCGCCCACGGCTTCTTCGGCGGCTTCTTGTTCTTCTTCACCCAGCACCGCCACCTCGGTCCCGCGGCCTGGCGCCGGGAGGCCGCCGCCTTCGCCGAGGCGTGGGCCGACCAGTGCTGGCGCGGCATCGCCTCGCCGGCCGCCTTGAGCGCCCACTCAACCAAATGCCCATGATCGAAGCATCACCCAGGAGCACCACCCGATGAGCGACCCACCTCGAGTCCCCACCGCACAGACGCTGGCCCAGGCCTTCGGTCTCGCCCCCCATCAGGCCCGCGTGGCCTTCGGCGCGCTGCGCATGGTCGTGGAGGCCGACGGGCCACCCGGCGCGAACGGACTGGCACTGCTCGCCGTCGCCGCGTCGACCCTGGCGCTGGGCGACGACTGGCGCGCCGTCCCGGGGACCACGCCGGCCGAGATCACCGACGCGTTCCCCTCGGCGGACGCGCGCCGACTGCTGGTAGATTCACTGCTGATCCCGGCCTGCATCGAGGGCGAGGTGTCAGCCGCCGGCGAGGTGCTGGTGCGCTCACTCGCGGCCGCGCTCGGCGTGCGCTCGCACTGGGTCCGCGTGCTCGGGCCGCTGCGGCGCCGTCGCGTGTTCGCGGTGAAGCGACAGCTGGTCCGGCGCTCCCCCGACGCGCGGCGGCTGTTCGCCCGCACCTGGGCCGAGGAGGGGCTGCTCGGCATGTGGCGCGCGCTGCGTTTTGTGCTCGGCCTGCACGTCGACCCGCCGCTCGCGGCCCGCTTCCGGGGGCTCGGCGCGCTGCCCCCGGGCACGCTGGGGCGGCGCTTCTTCGACCACTTCACCGCGCGCGGGCTCGCGTTCCCGGGTGAGCCCGGCGGACTGCCGGAGCGCATGATCCACCACGACCTGATGCACGTCGTGAACGACTACGGCACCGACCCGGCCGGCGAGTGCGAGCTCGCCGGCTTCTACGCCGCGTTCTGCCCCGGCGACGCGTTCACCTTCGTCGTGATCGTGCTCGCCACCTTCCAGCTCGGCCTGCCGGTCAGCCCCGCCGTCGTGCTGCCCGCCCGCGGCGCCTTCGACCCGGCGCGCTTCATCGCCGCGTTCTTGCGCGGCCGACAGCTGCGGATCGATGTCATGGGACCCTGGGACTACTGGGCGCTCATGCCCTTGCCGATCGACGCGGCCCGCGAGCACCTCGGCATCACCGACCCGCCGGCGCCCCCGGGCCTGCCGGGCCAAGCCGCGGCGTGACCGGTCCGTGTGGTGCGGGCGCGACGATTGCAGTCCGCGACCGCAAGCAGCTGGAGCGCATCTGTCGGTAGTCCTGCTGTTCCCCGGTTGACCGCGCGCCTCGGCGTCGCGTTCGCTCCCGTTTGTCCTTCACACCGCCGACCCGAGCATGGAGGCATGTGGATCGACGAACAGAGGCCCACGGGCCCCACACCCTCGTCTGAAACCCCGCTCCAACCTCCACCAACTGTACGGCTGAAAAGTCTTAATCGCACGCATTCAGGTGTATCCGGCGATGCCGCCGGCCCATGTCTTGCCGATCGAGCACCTACGACCTCGCCGGTGAATTGCTCGGCCTCATCTTGCACCCTGTCGCCCGTCTCTCCCCGCTACATTCATGGTCCGTCCGCAGATGGCTGCTCCACACAATACAGGTGTACTTCAGCGATGCAGCCGCTGTTTTCAAAAAATGACCAGGTTGAATCGGTGCTGGCGCTCAAGCCGATGCCGCCTGATTCGAACACCCCCGACTCCTCCCAGTCTGCGCAGAATTTGGGACCCAACGCCGATTCCCCGGTCGCCAACGTGCCGGTCCAAGCCAGTGTGTCCTGCGTCATGGACTTTTCGTCGACCATGATTGGGTTCTCGAGCTTGCCCGAGGTCAGTGCGTCCCAGTCCTGAGCGACCACCAGACCGTTGACGAGGACGTAGCGACCACGTGAATGCTGAAGACGGTCGGAAGCGGACATGGTTGGCGTGCTCAGCCACGCCTTGAAGGTGAGGAAGCGCGGGAGTTCGGCCTTCGCGGCGAGACTCTGGCACCGTTGATCCGCGCCGTATAGCCCCCCGAGCGCGAAGCCCTGGTAGACCTCGCTGGTGATGAACACGATGGAGTCCTTCGCGCACTCCTGGCAGCCGTCTCCCGGCGTCGCGTTGCCGTCATCGCAGGTCTCGTCACCCTCTACGACGCCATCGCCGCACACCGGAAGCATCGGCCCCGTGGTGCTGCTCCCGGACTCCGAACCTCCGCTCGTGGTCCCCTCGCCAGATGTCGAGGTGTCGTTGACGCTACTGGCTGTAGACATGTCAGGGGGGGTCCCCGTGCTGGCGCTGGTGCCGCTCGACACGTCGCTCGATGGGTCGGACGCACTTCCGCTCTCGCCCGTGCTCGATGAGCACTCGGTAACGCCACGCTGGGCGATAATCGCATCAATTTGCTCGACGACGCAGCCGGAGAGCAGAGCCATCGAGGCCACCACGGGGAACCTCCCGGGTGGGCATGAGCTTTGGGAAATTGTCGCGTAGCGCAAGGTTGATCTCCGGTCACTGCTCGAAACAGAATATTGGAAACTCGGTGATGCAGTTGAACACGGAAAAACTGGTCCAGTGCTCGACATCAACCCACGGCATGTTGACGCCGCTAAAGCCAGCGTGGCCCTTGTCGGCCGCCTCCGGGCTGTTCCAGCCCTGGCAGGTGAGCGTGTCGGGGGCAAGCTCACCATTCGGCGCCGTGCCCGTCCATACACCTTTATTCGGCACGGCCACGCCCTTCTCGGTAACGAGGATGCCAATGTCGGGGCCGTTCAGGATCAGTTCATTCCAGTCGTCGGCGATGCGAACCCCGTCCGGTCGCACGTAGGGCGTGCCGACGGTCTTGGTGAAGCCCTTGTCGATGTGGGCGGGGGTGAACACTGCATCGCTGATCCATGCCTTGAAGTTCAGCGCGTTGTCGATCCCGGCATCGGCGGCCAGTCCTTGACACTTTTTGTGGGCGCCGTCCGCCCCGTTGAGCTTGCCTCCCATGTAGGTGACGCTGCTCAGGAAGACTAATTTGGCGTCGTAGCGGCAGCCGTTTGTGCATGGGACGCTGTTGGGCAGGAATTCGCCGGACCCGTTGTCGGGGCCGAGGTCGCACTCCTCGGGGCCCTGGAGCTTGCCGTCGCCGCACCTGGGCCCGTACTGGCACTGGGTTGTGCATCCGCCGTAGGAGCTGTCGTTGTTCTCGGTGCCGTTGTCGCAGCTCTCCTTGCCCGCCCAGATCAATTTGTCACCGCACTTGGGGAGCTTGCACTCGAGGGTGCAAGCGCCCTGGTCACGATTTTGGGCGGCTCCCAGGTCGCATTCCTCGTTGGGATCGAAGATGGCGTCGCCGCAGCTCTCGGACGGGGCAGGCTCGGTGGTGCTGCTCGACGAGGTGCTGGGCTCGTTGTCCGCGGTCGACGCGCCGCCGGTCGAGCCGCTGCTGGTCGAGCCCGTCGACGTGGCGTCCGTCGGGGTGCCCGTCGAGGTGGCACTGGTCGCGCTGGTGGTCGGGGGGCTGGTCGGCGGTGGGTCCGTGCTCGTGCTGGACGGCGAAGTGCTCGCCGTAGCGAGATCGACCAGCCCGCTTTCGGCGTCATCGCCCGAGTGACAGGCGGCGATGAGGAGGGACGAGAAGAGCGGGTGGAGGGGCCGGTGGTTGCGCTGCATGAGGAGACCTCGAGAGGACATCGTCGGGTGTCTCCTGGAGCCGGTCAACGCGCGGTGCCGAGCTTTACGTGGAGGGTGAGGCCGGCGCCCGACGGCGACCACCAGGGCGCCGCGGACCAGCGTTTCGCCCGCGCCGAACGACGGGCCAGCACGAGCAACGTCGTTCCCAGGGCGGCTGTCAGGCCCGCGGCGATGCCGGTGCCGATGGCGAGCTGCCGGCCGGAGACGGCCTGTCGGCGATTGCCCTGCAGCGCCACGGCCTCGTCCACGGTCAGCGGGCAATCGGCTGGCTTGTTGTTGATGGCGGTGACTCGCGCGCGCTGGCTGGCCTCGGTGATGATCCCGTAGGTCATCACACCCAGCAGCACGGCGCTGAGGCCGAGTGTGACGCCGCCTGCGATCTTGAGCTGGCGCGGTGGGATCACGTCGGCGGGTGGCTTGGCGGCCGCGAGTGGTGACGTGGGTGGCGGCTCAGAGGTGGGAGCCGAGGGTTCGGGGGCCGGGAGGGTCGCGGTCACAGGCGGTGGTGGCGGCTGGCAGGCATCGGGGCCGAACGCGGCGAGTTGCTGGGTCGCCTCCTCATGGCGCGCGCGGGCGCTGCGGGTCTCGAGCTTATCAGGGTCGTTTGGAAAAGCGGCCGTCAGCGCGTCGGCGTGCTCTTGTAAGATGTTCTGGAGGCGGCATATCGGTGCGGCCTCGCCGGTCTGCTCGTGGAGGTCCAGGAGCGTCGAGCGCATCGCGCCGACCAGCTGCTCGCGGCCGGCCAGGTCGCGGCCGGCGTCGGGCATCGACTGGAAGGCTGCGTAGAACTCGTCGACGGCCGGCGCGAGCTGGCCCGCGTCGTAGAAGCGCATGGCCTTCGCGTTGTACTCGGCGGCCTCGGGGGACAGGACGCCCGAGGCAGGGGCGAGGGCGAGGAACAGGGCGAAGGTGTGGAGCATGGACATCACGGGCGGCGAGGAGGCGTCGTTCGCAGCTTGAAGACGTGCACGACCCGCACGAGGTTCGAGTGACGGACCTGCGCGGCAGCCTGGGCCTCCTGGACCATGCGGGCGCGCAGCTCGTCGGAGGCCATCCGCGGCTTGAGCAGCTTGATGACGACGTCGACGCCGAGCTCCTCGTCGGTGGCCCGAAAGACATCGGCCATCCCGCCGCCGCCGATCTGCTCCCGGACCGTGTAGCGCCCGGCGATCACGCGGCCGATGAAGTCGTACTCGATCGGCTGGTCAGCCTGCGGGTCGAAGTCGCCGACGGTGAGGAGCTTGAGGTGGGTACGCTGGCCGGAGCTGGACATCGAGGGACCCCCGGGCGACACGTGCGAACCCGCGCAGCGACTCTAGCCGCGTCTGCGGACCCTGTCCAGACAGGTTCCCGCGAGGTCGTATCTTCAGCCTGGTGAATTCACGGGCTGGTTTTGAGACTCATGTCGGGTGAGTCCGAGCAGTTGGGCCGCGTTAACAGTGTTGCCGGCGATATCGCGGGTCGCCACGGACAGGCGGCGCTCGGCCTCCGTCGGACTCCCGCCGACGTTCTTGGCCGCGAAGTCGATCGAGGGCTTCCGCGAGTATGTGCAGGCACGTGGCTTCTTCGTCGACGCCACGCGCGTGCGCCGACCCAAGGACACGCCGCGGGTCGACGGTCATGTTCGGAGCCAGGCCGCCCGGCCGTCGCGCCAGGTCAAACCGAGCACGACGCGCGCGAGGATCGTGGTCGCGGCCACCCGCCGTCGCTCGCCCGCGGGGAACTCGAGCTCGGCGCTGCCGCTCGCGGGGTCGGAGGCGGCGACCCGCTTGATGGCGAGGTAACCGCCCATGTCCACAAGGATGAGGTCGCCACGGCGCGGCGCTCGCCAGCGGCGGAGGGCCAGCACGACGTCCCCGGAGCGGAGCACGGGCTCCTGCGAGGGGCCACGGACCACGGCGACGAGGCCAAGGCCGGCCCACAGCCCGCGAGCGGGGGTGTCCGCGATCAAAACTCGTCCTCGGGGTGTGAGAGGCTCGCGCGTACGCCCGGGACGGGCGTCGCCGACGGATCATGGATGTATCGGTTCGGTCCGTCGATCCAGCGCGTCCGTTTGGAGGGCGCCTCTCTCGTCTGGTTGGGCTGCTGGCGTCTCCAGGAGAATTCCTCCCGGAGTTGCGGAAATTCTCGTGGTTGGGCCACCAGACCGGTGGCGATGACGGGCCGGACGCTCGCACGACGCCTGCCCGGAATGCTTGCCCGCGGTTGTGGCAATTCCCATAGACCCTCCGCGATCTCCTCCGCGAGAAGGAATGGCCCGTCGGCGTCGTAGTCGACGATCCCGGTGACGATCCTGGGGAGCACCATGGTGCCGGGCGGCGCGATGTAGATCGTATTGCGGGTCGAAAGCCCGCGCTTCACGCGGATCCTCATCATGGCGGCGTCGGCGTCGACGTGCCGATCGAATGCGCGGATGTCATCGGGCACGGCGATGTTCGGGTCCCAGTAGCGCTCACTGAACAGCACGTCTTCGGGGCCGACCATCCCGGCGGCAAGGACGCGAGTCCCGGCCGCTGGTCGGCCCTCGATGATATCGATCGGGTCGACGATCCGAACGCCGAAGCGCCAGCCGAGGAGCGCCGTCGGGGAGATGCACAGCGCGATGTCGTACTCGGGGACGAGATCGACGAAGCGCCAGCAGAGCCGCCGGTCGACCCGATCGACCTCGTGCGGCGGGGGGAACACCTCGCGGATCGCATGCAAGGGGATGCTCCGGGCCCGCACACAGATCACGGCCTCGCCGATCGGCCCCTTCCAGAATCGCCCCGTTCGTAGCACGTATACGAATGGAGCGCGCGACATGCCCCGATACGACTCGAGCGGGGTCCAATAGCGGACCTCAACCCGGGTCACGCAGCGGGCCGGAAAGCGCTGGCGCCAGACTCGCCACAGCGGAAACACGAGGTTGTCGAGCCGCTGCTCCACGACGTCGAGGCGCGCCCCCTCGACCCGGACCTCGAAATCGAGGAGGCCGTGGTCGCGCGATTTAAGGGAACCCGCTGGGCCGAAACAGGGGAACCCGACGTCGAGCGTGACCTCGTCGCCGTGATTCTCGAGCTCGAACACGGCCTCGACGACGACGAAGCGCGCGAAGAGGTGGATATCGACGACCTCGCGGCGCATCGAGACGTCCGGCACGAAGTGCGCGAGCGGGGTGAGACTGGGGCCGACGGCGCGGAACGCCGCGAGGTCGGCGTAGACGGCCGGCAAACGGTCAGCCAAACGGTCAGCCAAACGGTCAGCCAGCCGGCGCAGCGTGTCGATCCACCAGCCCATGGTGCCTCCGATCTCTTTATCGCGGCGTCGCGCCGACGACCCGGAAGGATCTTGGCATGGTCCCCAGGCGTGAAGACGAACGCCGGCGAACCCGATGCGTGACGAAACACATGACTCTGCGAAGGCGGCCCGCGTACCGCCCGGCACGATCAAGAGCCGCCTGTTCACCGCCCGCAAGCTGCTCGCGGCGAGCAGGGACAGTCGCGCTCAGCCCGGCTCGAGCACGAAGGGGTAGCTGACCACCACCACGCCGCCGTCGGGCTTCGGGAAGATCCAGCGCAGGGCCGCCGCCGCCATGCACTCGGGCGCCTTCGCGTCGGCCATGTCACTCGATCCGACCACCGAGTGAATGACCGAGCCGGATTCGCCGATCGTGAAGTCGAGGACCACGCGGCCCTTCGCCTCCGGGTCGCTGGCCAGGGCCTGATTGTAACAGTATCGGATCTCGTTGATGTGGGCCGCCACGATCCTGCGGATCAGGTCCTTGTCGAGCGTGCCCTGCCCGCTCACGACCCCGCTCAACGTGCCCTCGCCGGCCCGCGCCTGGCCCGGACCCGCGACGATGATCAAACCCAGCAGCGCTGCAATGATGGTGTGCTTCATGGAATCTCCTTGCCTCTCCCCGTCCCACGGCGGCCCGGCCCGGAGGTTCCAAACTTCTTTCACCACCTCGCCGACCGCTACGCGCGCACCACCGGGAACGGCCCCAGCGCCGCCGGGCGGCCCGCCTCGCTGCACATGTCGGTGATGCGCTGGCCGAAGTACAGGTCGTCACCCGCGAGCGAGACCACGTCGTGGTCGGTCGGGCACTGCGCGATCGAGTGGGCCACGCCGATGCAACCAGTCGCCGTCACGTCCTGCGGCACCTCGACCTCCCACGGCGCCGCCCCGCAGCCCGCCATCGTGAAGGTGTCGGCCATGTTCGCCATGTGCGCCGTCCACACGATGGTGCCGAAGCCGAAGTCGCCCTCGGTCGCGCCGGCCACCGTCGCCGATGCGCCGAGCAGCGTATAGGGCCCGTCGATCACCGAGGTGAACAGCTTGGCCGTGCAGCCCGCGTCGCCGTACAGCACCAGATCGAGGTGCCAGGTGGTCTCGGTCAGCGTGAAGTCGCGCGTCAGGTAATTGTCGCCGCCCATCCCGTTCGGGTAGCTCTCGCAGCCCGGGCTCTTGAAGCTGCCGACCAGGTCGGCCGGCGTCAGCGCAGCCGCGCCGCCGGTGGTCGGCGTCTCCCCGGTGCTGGTCGGCGTCTCCCCGGTGCTGGTCTCGCCCGTGCTGGTCCCGCCCGTGCTGGTCTCGCCGGCGGTGGTCGCCGTCCCGGTCGTCGGCGCCTCGGTGCCGCTCGCCCCCTCGGTGTCGCCGCCGTCGCCGCTGTTGCAGCCCGCCGCCATCAACATCGCCATCGCCACCATCGTCGTCGTCATGCGTGTCATGTCCGTGTGCTCCCTGAGTGCTGACAAACTACGAGACCCCGGGCATGCAGGGAAGTGATAGCCTTGCATGCTCACCATGCACGACGTTGATACCCTGGCGATCGACCCCAACCTACTGCAGGCGCTCGACGTGCTGCTGCACGAGCGCAACGTCAGCCGCGCCGCCGAGCGACTGGGACGCACGCAGCCGGCGATCAGCCACGCGCTCGCGCGCCTGCGCGCCCAGCTCGGCGACCCGCTGCTGGTCCGCGTCGGCCAGCGCTTCGTGCTGACGCCGCGGGCCGAGGCGCTGCGCGAGCCGCTGCACGCGCTGCTCGGCGAGCTGGCGGCGCTGGTCCGTCCACCGCGCGCCTTCGACCCGGCCACCGCCGCCCGAGTGTTCAGCCTGACCGCCACCGACTACATCGCCGCGCTGGTGCTGCCGCCGCTGATCGAGCGCGTGCGGGCGGCCGCGCCGGACATCGACCTGCACGTGCGACCGGCCTCGCGCAGCTTCTTCACCGACCTCGGCGAGGGCGGCGTGGACCTCGGCTTCGTCGTGCGCGCGCCGACCGAGGCCGGCATTCGCGGGCGCAAGCTGCTGCGTGACCGCTTCGTCTGCGTGCTACGCAAAGATCATCCCGCGGCCGCCAACCTCGATCTCGCGACCTTCCTGCGCCTGCC
>NZ_JACCSO010000772.1 GCF_013812955.1 Nannocystis sp.
GTCGTGCACCCGGCCGGCGACATCACCCGCGGCACGCTGGCCAACGCCCTCGCCCACCGCTGGCGCAGCGACCCGCTGTTCGTGCACCGCATCGACCGCGACACCTCGGGGCTGATGGTCGTCGCCCGCACGGCCGCGGCGCACGAGCACCTGACCGGGCAATTTCGCCGGCGCGAGGTCGGCAAGCGTTACACCGCGCTGGTCCACGGGACCATGCCGGCGACCCGCGGCGAGATCACCGATCCGATCGGGCGCGACCGCAAGCACCGGCTGAAGATGGTATGCTGCGCCGCGGGCGAGGGCCGCGACGCGCACACGGTATATACATTGTGGGAACAGTGGCCGGAGTTCGCGCTGATCGATGTCGAGATCCGGACCGGGCGGACCCACCAGATCCGCGTGCATTGTGCACACATCGGGCACCCCGTGGTCGCCGACGAGATGTATGGCAAGGGCCGGACGATGCAAGTGCACAGCGCGCCGCACCGCGCGGCGATCGCCGCGCTCGGGCGCCAGTTCCTGCACGCGTCGCGGCTTTCGTTCGCCCACCCGCGGACCGGCGCGCCGCTGGCCTTCATGTCCCCGCTGCACGCCGACCTCGTCGCGCTCGTGCGGGCGATCGAGGGACCGCCGACAGCGGCTTGACGAGCATGCGAGCCGTCGAGATCACTGCGAAACTCGTGCCCCAGCGTGGCGCCGATTCCGGCGCGACCATGCCCTCGTCGCCCACTTGTCCGCCGCTCCGGCGTGGTGCTATCGTCGTGCGTCTGGGGGAGATCGACTACATCACGACCGACCTCGAGTTCGACTCGCCCACGAGCCTCGACCGCATCGTCGCGGAGCTCGAGCATGCAGCGTCGATCCACCTTCACGAGCGCGGCGACGGTCGGCACAGCGTCGCCCTCGGGGTCATGGTCGAAGGCTCGCCCGAGCAGACCGTCGCGCACGTCTGTGGCCTGCTCGAAGGGCTGTCGCCGCCCGCTCGAAGGATCTGGGACCAGTGCACGCGCCGCGTGGTCGACGTCGCGTTCGAGAGCGGCACCGCGCCCAAGTGCGTCGCGTACACCCTGCCCGCCGAGCTCGTGCGCCGGGTCGCCGACCTCGGGATGGCGATCGCGGTGACCATCTATCGCGTGGGCTTCTACTCGGGTGACTGACATTCGCTCGCCATCGCCCACGCCTACCCGGCAGGCGCGTCCTTTCGCGCGATCGACCGCGTCGTGGTCCTACCGGGATGATCGGCGCGGGCGTCGTTCGGGCTATGCTCGCGCCATGCGCGGCCGCGGGCTCCTGATCACGTGGCTCGTGGCCTGTCACCCGCCCGCCAAGCCGAGCTCGCCGCCTGTGGCCGCGCCGATGGCGGTGGCGCCTGCGCCAATACCTGCGCCGGCCCCTGTCTCGGACGATCGCGACCTCGACGGCGTGCCCGACACCCAGGACCGCTGCCCCGACGAGCCCGAGGACCACGATCTATTCGAGGACAGCGATGGTTGTGTCGACCGCGACAACGACCGCGACGGGATCCTCGACGCGCACGAATTCAAGGACGGCCGCTGGACCAACTGCGATTATAAGCACACGAGCGACTACGATGAGGATTGCCGTAACATGCCGGAGGACTTCGACGGGGTCGACGATCACGACGGCTGCCCGGATGTCCTGAAGTTCGTCTGTGGCTCGATGAAGCTGCCGTTTCGGCTCCAGCTGGATCGCCGTGGCCAGCTCACCATCGACGCAAAGCAGATGGACGAGCTCGTCGCAACCATGATCGCGGCGTCGAACACCAAGTTCTGGGTCGAGGCCCACATCGATAAACAGCGAAGTCCCACGAGCGCGAAGCGTATCACCCAATCCGTGGCACAGGAGGTGGTCGAGGTGCTGGTGGCCCGCGGTGTCGCGCGTGAACGCCTCGAGCCGATCGGCCTCGGTGACACCCATCCGAACGGCCTGCACAACACCACGGCCGGACGCGCGCTCGACCGCCGCGTCGAATTCACGTACCGCGACCCCTTCGCGCCAACGCCGGTCGTCTCGACCCAGGCCCACGAGTGCCGCTGAGACCAGCGCCGCGTTCCCTCTTATCAGCCACCGAGCCGCACCGAGATCGCATGCCGGATCGGCCCGCGCGGCGCGAGCTCGTGCGTGCGCCCGTCCGCCCGCCACGCGACGCCGGTCGAGGGTCCCCCGTCGAGGTTGAGCGCCTGCTCGCAGCCGCGTGCGACCAGCAGCGCGGCGAGCTGACCCAGCGTCGGCCCGCGCCCTGCCCCCTCGCCGCGAACCACGAATACCGTCATACCCTGGCCGCCATCACGAATGCACAGCGCGGTTCGCTCCGCCCGCGGCCCATCGTCCCCGCGCACATTGCGGGCGCCATCGACGACCAGCCGCGGCCGGGCCTGCACCGCGAACTCGGTGCCGGGCGGGAGGGTGAAGCCGACCGCGTCGTGCAGCGATCCGCGCCCGTGGGCGACCACCAGCACGCCGCCCCCGAGCGCCGCCGAGAACGGCGCGAGCTCCTCGCCGCCGCTGATGACCAGTCCCTCGGGCTTGCGCTCGCGGTCGAAGAAGCCGCCGTTGACGACCAGCGACCCGCCCGTGCGCTCGAGCACCGGCAGCAGCGCGGCAGACATGTCCGTATCGATCACCTCGAAGCGGGCCGATCCGACGGCGAATGCGAATGCATGGACGTCGTGGTCCTCGCCCGCGACCACGTCGGGCCGAATCGACGTACCACTCGCCCTGCCCTCGCCGGCCGGGGCAACCGGCGCCGGCAGTACGGCGTGCTCTGGCGGATCCGGTCCGGGAGAGCACGCAAATACTATGGCGAAGATCGCCGGCCAGCGAACCAGTGTCGTACGACCATTCATGCGAAGAGCTCCACGGCGCGGCTCGACCATCGTGTCCTCCTGCGCGCGAGCGCCGGGAAGCCTACCAAAATTCGCCGACCCTCTGCAGGGCCCCCGGGCGTGCACGGCGCGTTGTCGGGCGACGCGGCTCAGGAGCGGAATCGGCGGCGATCAGCGCCGGATGTGCGGCTTGTCGTTGCCCCGAGGGCGGACCCGAACCACGAACCGGACACACCGTCGCGTCGCGACCGAGGCCCTCATGCTGCATTCCCCGACTCGCTGGAACACGTCCATCACCTTGACCTGCGCGCTCGCCATGAGCGTGCTCGCCGGCTGCACCAAGCGCGGCTCGAAGGACCCAGCCGACCCCGAGGATGCGCCGGGCAAGGTCGAGCAGAAGGTCGCGGGCGCGCTGCTGTTCGAGCAGCACTGCGCGAAGTGCCACGGCGCGCTCGGCCAGGGCAAGGACGACGCCCCGGCGGTGGTCGGCGAGGAGGCGCTGTCGCGCTTCACCACCGCCCAGCAGCTGTTCGACTACGTCAGCAAGGAGATGCCCCAGAACGCGCCGGGCAGCCTCAAAGAGGGCGAGTACTGGGCGATCCTCGCGTTCGACTTGAAGGCCAACGACATCGACCTCGACGAGACCCTCGGGCCGCAGAACGCGTCGCGCTACCTGCTGCACGCCGAGGGCGACAAGGCCGACGACAAGGCCGACGCCGCCAGGGGCGACCACACCAACGACAAGGTCTCCTCCGACATCAACGAGTGAGCTCAGTCCACGCGACTGCGGGCGAGCCGATCGTTCGCGGTCGCGGCGATCGCCTCGAAGCCGGAGTCGAGCGGCACGAACAGGTCCCACATCGGGACCGCCAGGCTCGCGGCCACCGCCTCGATGACGCGCAGCTCGAGCTTCGCGACCCGCACGCCCTTCCACAGCTTGTCGGCGAGGGCCACCAGCAGCTCCTCGAGCGCACATTCGAGGCTCGCCCATTGCGCGTGCGAGCGGCAGCAGCGGGCGATGTGGGGCGCGACCCCGCGGCCCAGCAGCAGCGCCTCCCCGGCGGGCTCGTGCTCGGCGCCGGGGCCGGCGAGCTCGGCCGGATGAAGGACCTTGCCGACATCGTGCAGCGCCGCGCCGGCCAGCAACCAGCCGGCGTCGGGCTTCACGCCGTGCCGCGCCAACAGGGCCAGCAGGGCCACTGCCGCCTCGCTCACCAGCTCGGCGTGCCGCAGTAGACGCGGCGGGGCGCCCAGCTCGAGCAGGAGCGCACAGGCCTCGGCGGTGCTGGAGATCGGGCGCGGCGTGGGCATGGGTTTCCGGGCTCGGGGCGCGCCGACGGTACCACCGGCCGCGGCGCGCGCAACGTCTGCGCCTCTGCCGCTGGGGTCCCGCCTTGCCCGGGCCCGGCATCGGCGTTAGGCCTGACCGGGTCCATGGGATCTCCGGAGGTAACCGCTGCGCCGCAGTCTGGTCATCGCTGGCGCCGCATCGCGGTGCTCGTGGTCGCCTGTGGACTCGTCGCCGCGGTCGCCAGCTCGGACGCGCTGTACAGCCAGCTCATGCGGCTGCTCGCGGTCACCGAGCGGACGATCGAGGCCAACCCGGTCACCGGCGCCGCGCTGTTCGTGCTGTTCGCCGCGCTGTCCGGGATGGTCGCGTTCTTTTCGAGCGCGGTGCTGGTCCCGGTGGCCGTGCATGCCTGGGGACCCGCGCGCAGCGCCGCCCTGCTGTGGCTCGGGTGGATCCTCGGTGGTGCTTGCGCATATGTGATCGGCCGGGTCGTCGGTCGGCCCGTGGTCGACCGTATCGCGCGGGACAAGCTCGCGCGATACGAGCAGAAGATCGGCCGCGAGACCCCCCTCGGGCTGGTCGTGCTGTTTCAGCTGGCGCTGCCGTCCGAGGTGCCCGGCTATTTCCTCGGCCTCGTGCGCTACCGCTTTTACCGCTATCTCCTGGTGGTGGCCGTCGGCGAGCTGCCCTACGCGATCGGCACCGTGCTGCTCGGGGACAGCATCCTCAAGCGGCAAGTGCTGCCATTCATCGCCCTCACCGCGGTCGCCATGCTCTTCAGCGCCTGGGCCTATGCACGGCTGCACCGACGCATCGGCGCGACGACGCCCGTGCCCCCGGACCGCGCCTGAGGCTCGGCCGATCAGGGCAGGTGCACGAGCACCGCGTCCGTCGAGAGCACGTAGAGCAGCCCGTCGGGGCCGTGCAGGGCATCCACCGCGGCGCCGCCGGGCGTCAGGTGCGACCAGACCAGCTCGCCGGCCGCGTGTGCGAGGCGCCGGTGTCACTGTTCGAAGCGCCGCCGGTGCTGGTGCCCGGCGTATCGGTATCCGCGGGCGTCGCCACCTCCCCGGGACATGCGAGCGAGAGGCCACCCAGGAGCGAGACCAGTGAGAGCCGAAGTGCACGCATCCTGAGACCTCCGCGAGAGCGGGGGCCAGGATGTCCGATTCCCGCGCGCCCGCGGACCGCCGTCCACATCGGCGCCAGGGCAGCGCCGTCCCTGGGCGCGCGAACGCTCGCGGCTCCGTCGCCCGGACTCACCCCGGAGCGGCTCAGGGCAGATGGACGAGCACCGCGTCCTTCGAGAGCACGTAGAGCAGCCCGTCGGGGCCGTGCAGCGCGTCCCGTGGGATCACGCCGGGCGTCAAGTGCCACCATACGGGCGCGCCGGTCGCGTCGAAGCGGGTCGCCAGCGCGGCCGTGGCGTTCCAGGTGTCCAGCTCGTACTGCCAGCCGATCGCATGGACGCTCCCGTCGTCGTTGGCGAGCAGGCGATGAACGCCGAGGCCGTTCTGCGCGCCGGTGCCCCAGTTCTTCCACCATAGCTTGTCGCCGGCGGTGTCGAACGCCGCCAGCGCGAGCTGCTCCGCGGGCATGATGGTGTTCGGGTCGTAGCGGCTCACGCTGGCGACGAGCCGGTCATCGGAGGTCCACACCAGGTCACCGGGGGTGACCCGCACCGCGTCGAGCGGCGCGTGGACCTGCTCCCACAGCACGGTCCCGTCGCCGGTGAGCGCCTGGAGGCGAATTGCGGTCACCTCGCTGTCGGCGACGCTGTGGCTGGCGAGGGTGTAGATGTTGCCGTCGTCGTCGAGGGCGAGCCCGCTGTAGGAACCCGAGAACTTCGGCGGCTCGCCGTGCTCCCAGACCAGCTGCCCGTCGTCGTGGAAGCGCATGACCGCGGTGTAGAAGCCGAAGCCGATAAACGAGCCGACCAGCACGATGTCGCCATCCGGGGCGAGCTCGAGGTCGGCGGGCGAGATGTCATGCTGCGGGAAGTCCTCGCTCCACACGACCTGACCGCCCGGGGTGAAGCGCGCGAGCCACAGATAACCGCCGGTGTCGACTTTGACCTGCTCCGTGTACACCACACCGGCGACGATGATATCGCCGTTCGCGGCGGTGACCATGCGATTGGCCATACGTCCGTAGACACCGGCCCACTCCAGGTACGACCATTCGGCCGCCGCGAGCCCGGGGAGCCGCAGCTGCTGGACCCGCGCGGCGCGCTGCCCCTCGGGCCCGGCCTGGACGACGATCGAGCCGAACACCAGCGCGTGCTCGTCGCCCGGGAGCTGCTGCTGGTCGATCGCGGTGAAGCAGCGCATCTCCTCCTCCACCCCGGGCGGCGGCAGCGGCTTGTGCTCGATCACCGCCCCGGGGCCGAACTCGCAGGTCGCCAGGCAGCCGTCGGACTCGACGTCGTTGCCGTCGTCGCAAGCCTCGCCGGGGTCTTTCTGGCCATCACCGCACACCAGGGCCTCGCCGCTACCAGAGCTGCTGCCCGCGCTCGAGCTGCTGCCCGCGCTGCTGGACTCGGTGTCGCCCGAGTCGAGATTCGCGGTCGAGCCGCCGTCGGGTTCGGTGGACTCGCCGAGATCACCGGTCGTCGGCGCGCCGGTGCCCGATACAGACGCGCCGGTGTCGCTGTGCGAGGCGCCGGTGTCGGTGCCTGCCGCGTCGGTGTCCGCGGGCGTCGCCACCTCCCCGGGGCAGGCGAGCGAGAGACCACCAAGGATAGAGACCAATGAAAGCTGAAGCGTGCGCATCCTGAGACCTCCGCGAGAGAGGGGGTCAGGATATCCGAATCCCGCGCGCCTGCGGACCCCGTCCGCATTGGCCCCAAAACTCATTCGCTCGGCGGCGGCTCGGTCGGGGTCGCGCCTGCTGCGTCGGCCGGGGCCGCGCTCGCCGGGAGCTTACAGGGATTGTCGGCGGCGGCCTTGGCCCGGCGCTCGCCGGTGGCGCTCGCTTTTTCATCGAGCGCTCGCATCACCAGGTGGGCCAGGCCGAGGTTCGGCTGGACCGCGAGGGCGCGACGCAGGCAGCGGACCGCGTCGCCGCTCTCGCCCTTCTGCGCGTAGATCTGGCCCATGCTCGCCAGCGCGGGCCCGTAGCTCGCATTTTTCAGGAGTGCCTGGCGGACCAGCGGCTCCGCGGCGTCCACCTGACCGTCGGACCAGGCCAGTCGGGCCAGGAGGTCGGAGGCGGAAGGATTCGTCGCGTCGCGGTCGAGGGCTTTTTGGAAGCGGGTGCGGGCCCCTTCACGGTCGCCGCTCAGCATCACCCGCAGGCCATCGCGCCAGTACCCGCGCGACTGCTCGCGGATCCGATCCGCCAGCGACGCCCCGGGGCGCGACGGGGCCTCCCAGCCCTCGAGCTCGAGCACCAGGCGGGCGCCGAGTCGAGTGTAATCGGCGCGGCTGGTCTCCATTGATCTGCGGGCGCGGCCCAGCGCCGCCGCCGGGCCCTCGGCCGCCTCGGTCAGGGCTGTGAAACGCGCCGCCAGCTCGGGCTGCGGATGCTCGATTTTAAGCGCCTCGAGCTCGCTCGCCAGCGCTTGCTGGGCCGCCGCCGCCTTCTCGATGCGGGCCTCGAGCCCCGGCAGTTCGCCGCCGACGGCGACGAAGTTGCTCAGGATCTCGGCCTCGATTTCCACATCGCGCAGGTTCGGCCGGAACCGGGCCGTGTCCGCGAGCACCAGCTGGACCACCCGCAGGTCGACCTGCAATCCGTCGACCTCGGCGCGCAGCTCCCCCGGTCGCGCGGCCAGGCCCGCGACCGCCAGCTCACCCGCCGCCAGCTTCAACTGCTGCTCGAGGCTGCCGCGGGTCTCCAGCAGCGTCGCCCGCTCCTGCTCGAGCGCCAGCTTCTCGGCTCCCAGCGCCTCCCAGCGCTTCCACGCGATATCGCCGAGGTACGCCAGACCGGCCGCCGCCGCCAGCAGCAGCAGCGCGAACACCAGCCGGCGCCAGAACCGACGCGCCCGCGCCCGCGCCGCGAACCACGCGGTGTTCGAGCGCTGGATCGGCGCCAGCAGGCGGTCGTGGGCGAGCTCGACCCAGCGGGTGCCGAGGCGCGCCTCGCTGCGCAGCAGGTGT
The DNA here is from genome assembly GCF_013812955.1 of Nannocystis sp. Classification (GTDB taxonomy): domain Bacteria; phylum Myxococcota_A; class Polyangia; order Nannocystales; family Nannocystaceae; genus Nannocystis. The sequence goes on from NZ_JACCSO010000772.1 coordinate 8,241, forward strand.
TCGGCCTCGAGGCGATCGACGACGTCGTTCGGCAGACCGGCGGTCGCGCGCTTGCCCTGCAGCACGGCGATCCGCGCCCCGTCCGGGGTCTGCAGCTGCTCCGCGAACCAGTTGCGGACCCGCCGCTGGCGGCCGATGCGAGCCAGCGCGGCGTCATAGAAGCGCACCAGCGCCTCGTCGGGATCGAGGGTCTTGGCCAGCGGGCCCGGACGACCGCGGCGCCACATCTCCTCGCAGGCGAGCTGGATG
>NZ_JACCSO010000012.1 GCF_013812955.1 Nannocystis sp.
CGACAGCGCCGTCGCCAGGGCGGGGAGATGGCGCCGCAAATATCGATGCATGGTGGGCCCGGCGATCACTGCGGGAGCACGAGCTGCAGGCCCTGGCCGGTCATGTCCGAATAGGTGTAGGGATCGACGAGGCCGGTGACGACGAGCTCGACGGCGTAGGTGTCGGGGTTGACCTTGAAGGCCTTGTTGCCCTTGTCGACGATCCACACGAAACCCTCGTTGTCGATGCTGGCGCCCCAGGGCTGGTTGCAGCCAGGCAATGCAATAGCAGTATTGACGTACTTCACGTCGTCGACGCTGGCGTGGACCAGACGGCAGGGGCCGCTGCCGGCGCCCCAGACCCGGCCGAGCTTGTCGGTCTGCAGGCCGAGCACCCAGCCGCCGCCGGGGCCGAGCGGGTACCACTTCTTCTCGGCGACCTTGTAATGATACATGCTGTTGACGCCGTAGCTGCCGACCCAGAGGTCGCCGTTCTTGTCGAGCGCGAAGCCGTAGCTGGCGAGGTCGCCGGGGGTCTGGAGGTTCTCGAGCACCAGGGTCGTGGCGTCGATGTGGACCAGGGTGTTCTCGAGGCCGACGGCGAACAGGTCGCCCGCGCTGTTGACGGCGCCGCCGTAGGGGCCGTAGCCGCTGCCGACCCAATTGGGGCGCAGGACCTCGTCGAGGACCATGCCGGTGTCACCGTCGAGGCGCACGAAGTGGGCCGTGCCGACCTGGTCCTGCCAGCCGCCCCACAGCCGCGGGACGGGGGTCTCGCAGGTGACGGGATCCTGCGATACGCCCTCCCAGGCGGTCGGGCGCGGGCCCTGGCTGTAGCCGGGGGAGGGGAAGGACTGGTGCCAGAGCACACATTCGTCCTGACCCCAGGGCAAGATATCGGCGGGGCCCTTCGAGGTGTCGATCTTGCCGTTGTTGTTGTTGTCGTTGCAGCGGACCTCGAGCGCGCTGATCTTGGTGATGCTGCCCGGATCGCGGTTGGACACCGCGACGTCGCCGTACTGATTGACCGAGGTCCGCGAGGGGTTGGCGGCGACCGCCGCGGTCCGATAGCGGCCCTCCTCGATGCCGGACTTGGTGTTGATCTTGGAGACCCGGACACCGTATCAGAACCCCCACCCAACCGCGACAGTTGGGCTGCGCGCTCCCAAACAGGGGTTCTGAGCGGTTCCGGCGACCCATGAGTCCCCGAGCGGGACCGGCGCGCGGAGATGTCTTGGAGACGGGCTGGAGACGAGTTGGTGAGCGTCCATCGTCATCGAGGCGCCATCGCGGCCACGGCCGGCGCCGAGGAGCTGATCGTACCGACGTGGAACACCCCGTCGAAGCCGCGCGTCGTCCGCTCGAAGAGTTCGATTCGCGGTGGACCAGGATCGGGCGTTCCTGCGGCGTCGTGTGGGCCGCACCTGTCGGTGCAGACCCAGGCGCGGCCGCCCGAGTGCTTCAACGCCAGCGAGACGATGCGGTGCGACGCCGTCAGCCCGGCGAAACTTACCGCCATCGGCACGAACGCTGCGTCGGGCTCGCGGCTGGCGTGTACGTCTCCGGTCACGACCACGAACAGGGCCCGCGGGTCGTGCTGCCGAGCGGCAGCTAGGCGCTGACCCATTTCGGCGTCCCGTACATCCGGCGGCGCGTCAGAGTCGAATGCGACGATCTTCAACGCCGCACCGTGCTCTCGCATGCGCCGGGCGGCCTCGATGAGCGAGAACATTGCTTCGCTGCGACGGCCATCCTGCATCGGGAAGTCCCAGAAGTCGCCAATCAGCAGGTCCGCACGGGCCTTGGCATCGCCACTTGACGCCAGGAAGGCGTCTATCCGAGCCTGCTCGGTGTGCGGCACCTCGAGCGCCAGAACCGTCTCTGTAGTCCTTGTGGCCTCGCAGACGAGGTTCGCCGCGAAGGCAGGCACTTCCCGAGTCCCGTGCAACTCGCCGAGGATCAGCGTTGTCCCCGGCGCCAATAGGCCCGCTGGCGTGATCACGGCGATCGGGCGCCCGCTCGCGGCCGGCACCGTCGCTGCATGGCGACAGCCGGAGATCAGCGAAAGTCCGACGAGAAGCAGAATGAAGGGCGAGCGGCAATGCACCGGGCGATGCTAGCGCGAGATCGCTCCCCGAACAACTCGTCGTCAGCGGCCCAGCCAGTGCGTCTTCACTGGGGAGGAAGCCCGGGCGCGCTCGAGGACCCCATCGTTGAAGACCGCCATCATGCTGTCGAGCTCGGCCTCGCTGAAGGGCTCCCCGCTGAGGTCGCTCTCGCAGGCATGGCCAGACCAGAGCAGGCGCGCGAACGCCTCCGAAACGCGGTGCGCCGCACCAGCCTCGACGTAGAGCCACTGTCCGCTGGGATTGACCTCAAGAAAGACCCAACGGCCGTCATGGCTGCGGATGAAGTCGTAGGCGCCGAAGCTGAGGCCAAGCTGGCGGTGCAGCGCGAGGAGCTTGAGGCGAACATCACCGGGCACAACCAGCGGGGCGCAGGTTGTGTCGAAGGTCGCGCGTATGTCAGGGACGTTGGTCGCCACGCGCGGCTCCTCGGAGGCGGCGAACACGGCCTCCCCGACGACGACGACGCGGACGTCGAGCCCATGGACCCGCTCCTGCAAGATCACGGGCGCATCCTGGATCTGGGCGAAGCGATGCGCATCCGCGGTGCTGATCGGCTGGGTAAGGTACCCGGCGCTTTGGGCCGAGCGCAGCTGCTTAACCACGCAGGTGCCGCCCGCCTGCTCACGCTCTCGGACGAACGTCGCGGCGTCCTGCGGGTTGTTGGTGATGAGGGTTGGCGGGATGTCGAGTCCGTGTTGGAGGGCCTTCTCAAGCTGAAAAAGCTTGTAGTTGGCGGCTGACTCGCGCATCGGCACGTTGACAAACGGAACCTTCTCGCTGAGCGAGAGGAAGTAGCCCCAGATCTGCGCCTGCGTGTTGTTCTGCGCAAAATCTCGGAGCGAAGGCTCAGCGTAGGGGTGCGGTAAGGGCAGCCGAGCACGCCGCCACCAGACGGCGCGGATGTCGTCGCCCGCGATGTGCGTCACCTCCTGCTTTAGCAGGCGCTGCGCCACGTCCGGCCCGTACGTCGACGGGAGCGGGGCGACGAGCCCGAGCGATGAACTGACCCGGCCGAGCTCAAACCGCACGGAGAGGTCGCCACCGAGCGGGTAGGTCGCTAGATCGACGATCACGGCCCGTCCGTCGCCTTGGGCGAGCGCATTGATCCGGGTCTGCACAGCGATGGCATGCGCGTCATCGGCCGGAGCGACGATAATCACAGTAGAGGTCATGGGCCCACCATTCACGACGCGGGCGAATGCACCCGCGCCGTCTGTGCTCTGAGCGAATTGTTACGACCCGCTCAGCTCAGAACCCTGCCGAAAAGTTCGGCGAGGAATCGTCAGGGCCGCAGTCGGACGTCGTCTCGTTGGTCTTGTAGCAACTGGCGGTCTTACGCAGGGCCACACCCGCCGTGCCTGGACCAGTCGAAGGACCCCTGGCGAGGAGCGCCTGGCCGAACACGAAAGGCATCCGCTCTTCGAGCGCGACCAGACCATCCAGTTTGGGCTTCAGAGCCGCGGAGATGTCTTCCCCGGCCTTGTAGAAGATGTTGGCGGCCCCGATGCCCGTCTCGGGGTCGGTGTACTCCTCGATCTTGATGGCCGCCTTCACATCAAGGACTGCGATCAGGCCGGGCGCCACCTCGATCTCGATCGAGTCGCCGCTCCGGCCGAGCACCCGTCCAACCAGCATGAATTCTTTGATCCCCTGAGTTTCCATTCTGTCCTCCCTTTGCCTGTTCGCAGGTGTTCCGCGAAAGCGGACCAAACTACCATGGCAGGGAGCCGCGACCAGGCTAAAGATCGCACGCACGCACGCACGCACGCACGCGCGGAGGCGGGCAGCCGCCCGGCCGCCGCGCCGCGAACTGCGGTCGTGTTCGGCGGCGCGACCGGAGTGGCCCGCCTGCCGCCGACGCTGGCCCCCAGGGTGACATCGCTCGCTGCGGGCGCTATCTTGAGCGCCATGCGTCGCTTCGCCCTCGCCCTCGCCCTCGCGCCCGCCTGCGGCCGTGAGCCGGACACAGGTCTGTCGACTGGGCCAGGCGTGACGTCGGTGTCGGTCTCATCCAGCTCGACCGGCGCGTCGTCGTCGTCATCCACGACGACCGGCGCGGAGGGCAGCTCCGGCAGTGTCGCCGGGGGCAGCTCGGGCACCATGCTCGACATGGGGCTGATGCCCGACTTTGAGTCGGGTCAGCCTCAGGGCTGCAAGGGCAAGATCGACTTCCTGTTCCTGATCGCGCGCAACGGCACGATGAAGACCGAGCAGGCGCAGTTGCTCGCCAGCCTGCCCGGGTTCCTCACGACGATCCAAACGACCTTCGCCGACTTCGACTTGCACGTCATGGTCGCCAACCCGGACGGGACCTGGCCCGGCTGGGGATGTGCGAACCAGTGGTGTGGCATCGAGCCCCACCACTGCGGCCCGAACGGACTCGACTTCGAGTGCGGCCCCGACACCTGGGACCTCATCAAGCCGTGCGACGAGAAGCTCGGCGCTGGCGTCCTGTTCAACGCAGGGCCTTACGCGACCAATCAACCCTGCGCGCTGGCCGAGGGCCGCCGCTACATGGTCCTGCCCGGCGAGCCCGAGCCCGCCGTTGCGTTCGACTGCATCGCGCGGGTGGGGACCTACGGCCCCGGCACGCCGATCGGAGAGGCGCTCGTCGCCGCGGTCTCCCCCGCGCTCAACGCGGACGACGGCTGCAACGCCGGGTTCTTGCGGTCGGACGCGCTGCTCGTCGTCACGATGATCGCCGACACCGAGGACGACTCGAAGACCAAGCCGGCGGACTGGTACAACGCGGTCGTGAAGGCCAAGGGTGACCCCGCAGCGGTGGTCATGCTGGCGATCCAGCCGCAAGCCGTCCCCAGGGGCGAAGAGGAAAAGCCGGGCTGCACCTACGACGACGATGGCAAGCTCCGGCTCCGCGACCTGATCGAGATGTTCCCTTTTCACGACGAGGGGAACACGTGCGCGACGAGCTACGTCCCGTTCTTCGAGACCGCCGCGGGCCGCGTCGCGGAGGCGTGCGCGGCCTTTATCCCGGGTTGAGGGCGCCGGTCGCCGCGATGGCTACGGGTGCGCGAGGATGGTCCGCGACTCGGTGACACCGCCGAGCGTGCGGTAACCGCCACCGGCGATGCGATCGAACTCGTCGATGGCGACGGCGCTCGCCTCGGAGTCCTCCTTGCTGGCGGGGAACGGTACGCTAAAGGGCGTGGCCTGGCCGTCGTAGACGACCCGCCCAAGCAGATAGCCGCGGAGTGCTGTGCCCTCACGGATCGTCACGGCGACGACGACGCCGCCATGCGCGTTGAGGGCGACGGCGTTACCGCGAGCAGACACCGACGCCGGCTCGGGTCGAAACCAAGGGCGCCCGCCCGCGTTCGTGTAGAGCGCGGTCTCGACGCGCTCGCTGTCGCAAACGTTGTTGCAGGCGTTACCGGTCACGAGGACGCCATCCGGATGCGCGGCGGCCCCGAAGAACTTGCTCTGTGTCCAGGCTCCCGACTTCGGCGCGATGATGACCGGCCCGAGCTCGGCGGCCGTGTCGATGTCCAGGCGCAGGACAAAGCCGCGGCTGAGGATGTCAGCCTTATCGTCGTGCTTGCCGACGCTCAGGCCGACGATCCAGGCGACGCCGTCCTTGACCACGACCTCGGTCGCCAGATCCGTGAACGTATGCGCCAGCTCACCGCCCGGCACATAGTCCCAGGACTTCCCGCTCAGCACCGGCACGTGGTCGCCATTCATGCGCCAGACGACGACGTCCGTATCGCCCTTGCCCGACCCGGCGAACCCGACCGCGACGCAGCCGCCGGTGCCGTCGTTGTCGAGGCCGGTGACGGTCTGCCCGGCCTCGCCGATGATCTCGACGCCGGTGAAGTGCCCTGCCGCGTCGAACAGGGCGATGCGCGGCCGCCACACGTTGGCGGCCGTGCGCACGTTCATCGCCGCCCAGAGCTGTCCGTCCGGCGCCACCGCGACGTCGACGGCCCAGCCCTCGCGGTCGTCGATCACGATCGTGCCCTCGGCCCACAACTCGGCGCCGGTGAGGCCCGAGCGCTTGCGGATCACCGGCCGCTCGACACCCGCGATCACGCGCGTGCCGACCTCGATCACGTCGCGCTCGGGGGTCAGCGCGATCCGCCGCGTGCGCGTGCCCGCCGGACCGGCCTTCGCCCACGCCACGGTGCCCGACGCGGGCGTGCTGACCTCGAAGGGGACGGGGCGGTGGTCGGACAGATCCTCGCGCTCGGCGATGATCTCGAGCACGTGGTCGCCGTTGTCCACCGCGCCGTAGATCGCCAACGCGCCCGAGAAGACACCGCCACCGTCGTCCTGTAGGGCGCCGATGTCGACGCCATCAAGCTTGGCGCGCGCGGAAGTCGCGTTGGCCGTCGTCGTGGTGAAGGGCACCGGCCCCGCGAGCGCGACCTTGCCGGGCATGTCGACCTCCAGGATCGTCGGCGGCGGCAGAGCGCCGCCGCTGCTGCTGTCGGCGTCCTCGCCCGTGTCGGCGCCGGTGGTCGTGCTGTCGCCTGCGTCGGTCGTCATCATCGCGCTGCCGGTCGTCTCGCCGTCGTCCGATGTGGCGCTCCCCGTGGTCCCGCCGGAGGTGGTGGTGACGGTGTCGGGGCCCGTGGTCGGCGGCTCGCCTGTCGATCCGCCAGTCGACAGGTAGGGTGCATCTTCGACGGCCTTGAGGTCTGCATCGAAGTTGTCCGCGCAGCCCGCAAGTGCGACGGCGACGGCGATGGCCAGGGCGACGGTGGGACGCAACATCGCCCCCACGGTATCACGCGCGCCCGCGCTCGTCGTCCCAACCCGCGGCGCTGGCCACAGATCGATGTGGCCCACCTTGTCGGCGTCGCACGGGATATCGCCGCGGATATCACGGTATCAAGGGTGATATCGCCGCGCTGGCCGGTGGCGGTTCTCCGTTGATCCACGGCGGGCCGGGGGGCTGTCGGCGGCACGAGGCGTCACTCGGCGCCCGCCGCGCTGCGGCCCGAGTAATACCGGGCCCGCGTCGGCATCCGACGCTCCGCACGTGGGGAACATGTGCGCCACGCTGCCGAGGTCGCGTCACCGCGAGCAGCGAAGCCGAGGAACATGTCCGACGCGCTGCCGCCTGAGCAACACGGCGGGCGCGCCCCGAGCGACAACTCGGCGCGGTGTTGGCCGGTTCCGATCGCTGTTCCATGTTCCGCCGGCAAACAGCGAGCCGAAAATGCGGTGGAAAATAGGACAGCGATCGGAGACGTGCCCAGCGCGGCTACCACCCGTGATATCGCCGTCGATATCATGGTATCGACGATGATATCAGCCGGGGCCCTTACCGCAGGCGTAGCCCGTTGCTCCGCGGTGTCGCGAGTCTCGGGCAACAGCGCAACAGCAACCGGCGGCGAGCGGAGGGGGATTTCTGATCGCCAGCGGATATCAGAAACTCGGGGCGGCAGCCGCACCGCGGCCGCCGGCCCCACGCCCCACGCCCCGGAGCAACAGTCGCGCGCCAAGCAACACCGCGGCGGCTACCCGAGACCGCGCGCACCCGCGGAGCAACAGCTCGCGCGCCGAGCAACCCCGCGGCCGCCGGCCCAACGCGGCGCACGCCGAGCAACACGCGCACGGAGCAACGCTGCGGCCGCCCGTAGCAACAGCTCGCGCGTCTGGCAACACCGCGGCCGCCGATCCGAGGCGGGGTCCGAGCAACAGCACGCGCGCCGACGAGCCACATGACGATGTAGCCGCAGGGCTTCGCCCGCGGCTGGCGGCAGCGGCGGTATCTTGCTGATATCCGCCGGGCCTCAGAAACGCCCCACCAGGACGAGGCCGGCGCCCTGGGGGCCACCGTAGGGCGCGAGCCGGGCCCGCTCCATCCGGTAGCGCCGCGCTCCCGCGGCGACCAGGCTGACGCCCACCGCCGCCAGCACGGCGGAGGACACCGTCAAGCCGATAGTGGCGCCGCGGGTCCAAGTATCGATCGCCCTCAGCTCGGCGATGCGCTCGCCCTGCGCGATGGTCTTGCCGCCGGCTGCCTCGACCTCGGCCCGGATGCCGGCAAGCTCGTCGCCAGCGCGCCCCCGATGGACGCGCACGCCCACGAGACCGAGCGCCAACGCCGTCGCGGTGCCGAGCAACACCCCGCCCGCGACCGTGATGCGCGCGACCTTCGGTCGGTGCGCCCGCTCGGCGGGCGGGAGTGTGGGAGACGGCGCGACGACCGGCTTCGAGGTCATCGTCGGTGTGGTCGCCTGAGGTGTCGGCCAACAGGCGTGGCCAGCGTGCCGCTCCGCGAGCGTCGCGCCCGCGGTGTCCGTGAACGTGGCGGCTTCTGCGTGCAGATCCGCCGGCAGGCCGGCGCGCGCCCGAACGTCCCCGGCGGCAGCGAGCAGCTTGCACAGGTGGTCAGCCGCGCCCGTTCGCTCATAGGCGATCTCGCGAGCGGTCCCGACGTGGGTGAGCAGCTCGTTGACGTCGTCCGGGTCGGTCGCTGCGGCGAGCTTGCGCTCGGCCAGCTCCGCGACCTCGACAAGCTCGGCGATCGAGGTCGGCGACTGCGTGAGCGACGGGTCGGCGGCGTTGATCCTCGCCATGATCGCGGCGTTGTCCGTGGCCCCCGCGGGGGCCACGGCGACCGGAGGCGCAGCGAGAGCAGGTCCCGCCAGGAACACGGAGAGCAGTGCGGTGCCGGCGTGCATGGTCCAGGTGTACCACGGCCGTCCCCCGCAGTGCCCCACGGTACCCCTTGTGTTCCGGTGGCGACCAGCGGCAGGCTGACGTTATGGACACCCCTCTCACCGGATGGCCGGTTCACAAGGAAGTAGGCGCCGACATGGTCGGCGAGCTGATCGGCGGCCATCACCGGATTATCCGCCGGCTGGCCAAGGGCGGCATGGCGGACGTGTTCTTGGCCAAGGACCAGGCGCGCAAGGCCCCCGTGGCGATCAAGATCCTGCGGTCGCGCAGCCCCGAGGCGCGCCGCCGCTTCGTGGTCGAGGGCGTGGTCCTGAGCAACCTCAAGCACCCGAGCATCGTGCGCGCGGTCGCGGTCGGCGACACCCCGGACGGCCAGCCGTTCATGGCGCTCGAGTACCTCGAGAGCGAGACGCTGGCGGCACGCCTCGCGCGCGGGCCCATGCCCTGGCGCGACGTGGCCACATTCGGGAGCCAGATCGCCGGCGCCGTGCATGCGCTGCATGTGGCCGGGATCGTCCACCGCGACCTGAAGCCCGACAACATCATGCTGACGACCGAGGACGGCCGCGAAATCGCGAAGCTAATTGATCTGGGCGTCGCCCGCGTCGGCGCGCCTTTTCAGGACGCCCAGGACGCGCGCTTCACCCCGGATCCGCCGGCCCGTCATCAAACCCAGCTCGGCCACCCGATCGGCACGCCGGCCTACTTACCGCCCGAGGCCGGGTACTGCCCCGCCGAGCCCCGCCTGGACGTCTTCGCGCTGGGCGTGACGCTCTACCAGCTCTGCACGCAGCTCCTACCGCAAGCGACCAACGGCCGGCCGATCCGCGAGGTGTGCCCCGGAAGCGACGCGCCCGACGAGCTCTCGCGACTGCTCAAGGCCGCGCTGGAGCAGGACGTGGATGAACGCTTGCCCTCCGCGGACCACCTGCGACGCGGCCTCGAAGCGATCCTCGCCGCGCACCCGCCAGGCTCGCGGCACCTGCTCGGCGGCAGCTACGATCGGCTCGAGGTCCTCGGGATCGGCGCGAGCGCGGTCGTCTTCCGCGCGTCCGATCGCTGCCTGTCGCGCGAGGTCGCCGTCAAGGTGCTACGCGAAGCGCAGCCGAGCGAGGACGACGCGATCCGCTTCCGCCGCGCCGCCAAGGTGTTGTCCGCGCTGCGCCACCCCAACATCCCGCGGATCCTGCACTTCGGCACCCACGAACAACAGTCCTTCGCGGTCACGGAGCTGTGCCCGGGTTCGCCCGCGACGAGCTTCGTCCGCCCGGACAACCACCTGCGCCCCGACGAGGTGATCGCGGTCGGCCAGCAACTCGCCGGAGCGCTCGCGGCGGTGCATGCCGCTGGCGTCATCTACCGCGACCTGCACCCGGGCAACGTGCTGATCGCCCGCGGCGAGGCGACGCGCGCCTGGATCTTTGACTTCGACCAGGCGCAGCTGTCCCCGGAGTTTTATGCGGGTCTGACCGAACGCTGGGCCACACCGCCCGAGGAGCGGGCGCAGCCGAAGCACGAGAAGCCCTTGCAGAACATGGACTACGCCTCGCCCGAGGTCCGCGCGGGCGCGGCGTTCTCCGCCGCGAGCGACGTGTTTGCGCTCGGCCTGTTGCTGTACCGCCTGCTGACGGGCAAGCGGCCGTTTCCCGTCGCAGGGGGCGAGCCCACCCCAGCGCGAAAGCTGTGCCCCGCATGTCCAGTCGGCCTCGAGGGCCTGCTTCTCCGCATGCTGAGCCCCGTCGCCGACCACCGTCCAGAGCTATCCATGGTGCAGACGGACCTCGAGAACGAGCTTGACCCAGACCTCGAGGAGAGCGACGACCGCGACGCGCCGCCCCTGATCGCGGACCCGCTCCCTGCCGCGGTGGGTGGGGAGCGGTTGGCCCTGGAGCCGCCGGTCCCGCTGGCGGAGGGGGCCGAGGTCGACGCCGCCGCCACGCATGACGTCGCGC
>NZ_JACCSO010000027.1 GCF_013812955.1 Nannocystis sp.
GCTCGCGGGCGAGGTGCAGCGCGAGGCCGACGACGACGTCGCGGAGGTGGCGACGGCGCGGGAGCTCGGCGGGGCGGCGCAGCAGGGCGGCGGCGGCGACGAGCAGGCCGGGCACGAGCACGAGCGCCAGGACCACGAGGGTGGCGGGTGCGGCCAGGCCGGGGGTCATCCAGCCGCCGACGAGGATGACGAGCAGCGCGACCGGGACGAGGCTCCGGCGCAGGTTGTCGAAGATCTTCCAGCGCGACAGCGGGGAGAGCGGGTTGCGGATGCGGGGGCCGGCGCCGGCGGGCACCCGGGCGCGCAGCCAGGCGCCGAGCTGCCAGTCGCCGCGGGTCCAGCGGTGGCGCCGGCTGATCTCGACGGAGTAGGCGGTGGGTTGGTCCTCGAACAGCAAGACGTCGCTGACGAGGCCGGATCTGGCGTAGCCGCCCTCGAGCAGGTCGTGGCTGAGCACGCGGTTCTCGGGCAGCTTGCCGGCGAGGGCCTGCTGACACACGTCGACGTCGTAGATGCCCTTGCCGACGAAGGAGCCCTCGCCGAACACGTCCTGATAGACGTCCGAGACGGCGCGGGTGTAGGGGTCGATGCCGGGCTGGCCGGCGAACAGGCGGGCGAAGCCGGAGCGGCGCGCGCTGGCCATGGTGATGGCGACGCGCGGCTGCAAGATCGCGTGGCCCTCGACGACGCGGCCGAGGGCGGCGTCGAAGCGCGGGCGGTTGAGCGGGTGGGCCATGGTGGCCGCGAGCTCGCGCGCCGCGTCGCGCGGGAGCTGGGTGTCGCTATCGAGCACGATCACGTAACGCACGCCGCGCAGGGGCTCGCGGTCGCCGACGATGGCGGCGAACGGGGCGAAGTCGCCGCGCAGGGCCTCGTTGAATTGCTCGAGCTTGCCGCGCTTGCGCTCCCAGCCCATCCACACGCCCTCGCGCGGGTTCCAGCGGCGCGGGCGGTGCAGGAGATAGAAGGGGGTGGTCTGGCCGGCGGCGAGGTAGCGGGCGTTGAGGGCGTGGATGCCGGCGCTGGCGCGCTGCAGCAGGGGCTCGTCGCTGTCCATGTGCTCGCGCGGGGCGTCGCGGAAGTCGGTGAGCAGGGCGAAGCAGAGGTTGGGGTCGCGGTTCGCGAGGTAGCGGACCTCGAGGGCGTCGAGCAGCGCGTCGATCTCCGCGGGGGCGGTGAGCATGGTGGGCACGGCGACGGCGGTGCGCTGCGCGGTCGGGATGCCGGCGGAGAAGTCGAGGCGCGGGAGGATCGCAGGGCTCGCCAGGGAGATCGCCAGCCACTGCACGACCGCGCTGGCGAGCTGGCTGCTGGCGAGGGCGAGCAGGACGGCGGCGGGCACGAGGGCCGGGCCGGTGAGGCCGTGGGCCTGGGCGACGAGCACGAGGCCGCAGGTGGCGGCGCCGGTGAGGGCGACGATCGATCCGGCGTACACGGTGAGGCGGCGGCGACCGACCAGCCGGCGCAGGTGCGGCGCTCGCTGCATATGCACGGCGCGCTCGAGCGTCTCGCGGCCGGCGTCGACCAGGAAGTAGCCGACGTGGGCGTGGCGCGGCTCGCCGGCGCGCGCGAGGGTGATCGCCGCGTCGGCCACGGCCTCCTCGGTGAGCGCGCTGCGGCGGGCGATCGACTCGATCACGTGGCGGTAGCGGTCGCGGGTCGCGAAGTCCATCGCGGTGTAGACGCCCGCGGGGTCGCGGGTGAGGCGCTGCTCCACGGCGCTCATGGCCTCGACGAATTCCCGCCAGTCGGTGGCGCCGAGCAGGCGCAGGCTGCCGATGCTGTTGCCGATCGAGACCTGGTCGGCGGCCTGGCTCTGGCTCACCAGCTGGAACACGCGCTCGAGGCTCTGGCCGCGCTCGGCGAGGCACTGCTCGAGCCAGGTCATCGGGAACACCAGCGCGGGTCCGAGGCCTTGCAGTCGGCTGGCCATCTCGGCGAGGAAGGCGTCGGTGAGCGGCGGCTCGGCCTCGATCATGTCGGCGAGCACGAGCACGACCCTGGCGGGCGCGCTGGTGGCGGTCACGATCATGCGATCGACCCAGTCGGTGGCGACCTCGCGGTCGCGTCGTCCGGCGGTGACGCGGGCGACGACGCGGCGCAGGTTCTCGATGAGGGCCAGGCGCAGCATGATCGGGATGGCCCACAGCTCGCCCAGGCGCAGGATCTGCACCGATTGATAGGCGGCCACGAAGGCGCGCAGGCCCTCGATGTCGAGGCGACCGTGGGCGTGCGAGACGAGCTCGAGCACGAGGTCGTAGACGCGGGGCACGCCGGTGGGGCCCGCGGCGAGCCGCGGCAGCGTGCGGCTGTAGCCGCGCGGCAGGTGGCGCCGCGCGGTCCGTATCTGCTCCTCGATGAGGTGATAGTTGTCGAGGAACCATTCGGCGGCCGGGGTGATGCGTCGCCCGCGTTGCAGGGCACAGGTGACCAGCGCGTGGGCGTCGTGGAGGGTGCGCTCGTT
>NZ_JACCSO010000055.1 GCF_013812955.1 Nannocystis sp.
CCCAGAAGGCCCGCGCGGTCGCCGAGTTGAAGGAGATCGAGAGCAACGCGGCCACCAAGGTGCAGCAGCGCGAGCTCGAGCTGCAGCGCCTCGCGGGCGAGGTCACGGCGGCGATCCACCGCGCGCAGAAGGAGATCGAGAACCTGGTCTCCGACGACCGGATCCGGCTCGCGCTGGTCGAGACCGGCCTGCCCGCGGTCGCCTCCGCCTTCGCGCAGAAGTTCGGCGAGGTGAAGTTCACCTCGTTCGGCGGCGAGGCCGGCGACCCGTCGGCCATGATCGGCCGCGGCATCGCCCAGGTCATGACACTGGTGAAGCAGGTCGGCGCCGACGTGCTCGGCGATCGCCCCAACCCCTGAGGCCAACCGGCCAGCCGGCCAAACGGCCGACCCGTCAGGCGTATTAGCCCTGGCGCACGCCGACGACCTCTTCGACGGGCACGCCCTCGTACCAGGGCAGCCCGGCCTCCTCGCTGTGCTGGATCTCCGAGATGACCTGCGCGCCGAACAGGATGATCAGGGCCGCGAACTCGAGGGTCAGCAGCACGATGATCACGGTCGCCAGCGATCCGTAGACCACGCTGACCATCGAGATCTTGGCGAAGTAGACCATCAGCACCCGGCGCAGGCCGTCCCACAGCACCGCCGCCGCGACCCCGCCGGCCAGCGCCCGCTTGAACGACACCTCGGTGATCGGCAGGACCCGGTAGACCGCGGTGAAGAGCATGACCTCGGTGATGAAGCCGGCCACCTTGATCACCACGGCCGGCGCCGCGCCGAGCGACAGCACCATGCCGAACAGCTTCAGGTCGGTCTCGGAGAGGGTCTCCACCAGGCCGACGGTGGCGGTCAGCGCGAACAGGCCGACGCCGATCACGACGATCCAGATGTAGGGCAGCAGCGCCGACATCCAGAACCCGCGGTTTCGCCGGCTCTTGCTGCGCGCAAAGATGATCGCCAGCGCGCCCTCGAGGATCTTGAAGGCCCACGAGCTGAAGAACAGCAGCACGAGGATGCCGATGCCACCGATGACATCGGCGTTGTCGATCAGCAGCGCGACCTGGTCGGTGATCATCGGCCCCTGCGTCGGGATCAGCAGCACCAGCTGGCCCCTGACGGTGTCCAGCAGCTGCTGGCGATCGAGCACGTGGGTCAGGCCGACCAGCAGCACCGTCAACAGCGGCACGATCGACAGCAGCAGGTTGTAGGCGATCCCGCCGGCCAGCAGCAGCGCGTGGTTCTTGCTCAGGTGCGACAGGACCCGCAGCAGGAACGAGCCCAGCCGCTTCATCGTCACCGGCACCTGGCGCAGACCCCGGAGGTTGCGTTCAGCGAGCTTGGAAGCGGGTGCGGCGGCGACGCGGTCGGGCATCTGGACGAGCCAAGAATACGCCGTTCCCCGGTGACCGCGAGGTCCCGTGACGCGCGCGGACGCACGCCCGATCCGCTATGCTCCGCGCCCGCCGATGAACTACCGCCACCACTACCACGCCGGGGGCCCCGCCGACCTGCTCAAGCACCTCGTGCTCGCGCTCCTGGTGCGCAAACTGCAGGCCAAGCCGGCGGCGATGTTCTACCTCGACACCCACGCCGGCGCCGGCAGCTACGACCTCGCGCATGAGATGTCGCAAAAGACAGGTGAGTACACGCGCGGCGTCGCGCGGTTGTGGGGACCTGCCGACCTGCCCGGCGCGCTCGGCGACCTGCTGCGCGTGATCGAGGGCTGCAACCCCGACGGCGCCCTGCGGGTTTACCCGGGCTCGCCGCGGATCGTGCGCGCCCTGCTGCGCCCCCAGGACCGCATGGTCGTCTGCGACCTGCACGGCCGCGAAGCCGAGAACCTGCAGGCCGAGTTTCGCAACGACGCCCAGGTGTCCGTGCATATGCGCGATGGTTACGAGGGCCTGCGGGCGTTCCTGCCGCCGCCCGAGCGTCGCGGCCTGGTGCTTATCGACCCGCCCTTCGAGCGCCCCGACGAGTTCGCGGCGATGCTCGCCGGCCTCAAGGCCGCGCACGCGCGCTGGGCGACCGGCTGTTACGCGCTGTGGTACCCGATCAAGAGCCCCGCCGCGGTCGGCAAGCTGCACGCCGCGCTGATGCAGAGCCAGATCCGCAAGATCCTGATCGCCGAGCTCTACACCCGCCTCCAGCACGCCGACGACACCCTGGTCGGCTCCGGCATGGTCATCGTCAATCCGCCGTACCAGAGCGAGCAGTCGCTGCGCGGCGTGCTGCCGGTGCTGGCCGCGCGGGTGGCTGGCCAGGAGAGCGCGACCGGATCCGTGGTCGGGCACACCCGCGTCGAGTGGCTGGTCGGCGAATGAGGCGCCAGGCGGGCGCCGCGGCTTCGGTGCTAAGGTCGCGCTCCTGCCATGACAGATCCATCGGTGCCGAGCCCGAACCTCGAACCACTGCTCGCCGACTTCGGTGAATTCGGCGGGCGTTACGTCGCCGAGACGCTGATGCCCGCGGTCGAGGCGCTCGCGCGGGCCTGGCCGCTGGCGTGGACCGACCCGGCGTTTCAGGCCGAGTATCGCAGGATCCTCCGCGACTACGTCGGCCGTCCGAGCCCGCTGAGCGACGCCCCGCGGCTGGCCCTCGCGGTCGGTGGCGGCCGGATCCTGCTCAAGCGCGAGGACCTGAACCACACCGGCGCCCACAAGATCAACAACTGCATCGGTCAGGTGCTGCTCGCCCGCCGCCTCGGCAAGACGCGCATCATCGCCGAGACCGGCGCCGGTCAGCACGGCGTCGCCACGGCCACCGCCTGCGCCTACTTCGGCATGCCCTGCGTCGTCTACATGGGCGCCGAGGACGTCGCGCGCCAGGCCCTCAACGTCGTGCGCATGCGCCTGCTCGGCGCCGAGGTCCGCCCGGTCACCAGCGGCTCGGCGACCCTCAAGGACGCGATCAACGCGGCGCTGCGCGACTGGGTCACCAACGTCGAGGACACGCACTACCTGCT
>NZ_JACCSO010000087.1 GCF_013812955.1 Nannocystis sp.
CAGCTCGAGGGCGACGCCCGGCGCGAGCTCGGCGGCAGCGTCGACCGCGGCCGGGGGTTGTTGCGCTCGCAGCTGCTGGCGAGCGCCAGCAAGGGGGACGCGCCATGACCGACTCGATCAAGAGGACCATGACCCGGCCCGCCCGCGGCACCTGGATGTCGCTGCTCGCCGGCCTGATGCTCGGCGCCTTGTTAATGCTCGGCGCGCTGGCCCAGGCCGGACGTCTGGCGCCGTCGCGGCCCGAGGTGCTGGTCGCCCTGGCCCAGACCCTCGAGGTCGAGCATCAGCGCATCGATCTGCTGCTCGCCCAAAAAGACATCGCCGGGGCGATCGCCGCGCTCGAGCAGCTGCGGACCACCGAGTGGCCGGATCGGGCCACCGCCGGCGAGGCCGCCGTGCAGCTGCGCCACGACGTCTACGGCCGGCTGCTGCGCCTGCGCCTCGACCACCCGAAGATCGACCCGCGCACCCCCGACCAGCTGGCCGCGATCGCCCTGGAGGGCCTCGGCGACGACTACAAGTCGCTGACGACCAACGCCTTCACCGCCCGCCTGGTCGCCCTGCGCGGCGAGGTCTCCGAGCTGCGCGGCGACGACGAGGCCGCCCTGCTCGCCTACGACGAGGCCCTGACCATGAACCGCGGCTTGCTGCAGCAGGCCCTCGCCGGAGCCGCACCGTGAGGTCACCGCGCCCGCAATCACCTGTCGCAGCGGACAGGTCACAAAAGCCATGTCCGATGGGACATGTCCTCATGGCCATATCGCTCATATCGATGATCTCGAGCGCCGGCTGCGCCAGAAACAAGTCCGCGGAGACGAGCGCCAGCCCGGCGATGGACGGCGATGGCGCTGCGGGCGGTGCGGTCGACGAGCTCGCCGCGCTCGAGCAGCAGCTCGCGCTGCGCGAGGCGCAGCTGCGGGCGACGGGCGTCGGTTCGAAGGCCGCGACGGGCGCCGATTCCGAGCCCGAGCGCGACGCCAACGACGGCATCGTCTCGACGAAGGCCGAGGGTAATCATGCCCCGAGCGCGCCGGCGCGGGTCACCGAGCCGACGCCGACGCCTGGCACGGCCGGCGCGAGGGCGCCGATCGCCGAGGACCTTCCAGGCGGACGCTGCGAGCAAATCTGTGAGATCGCCGCGGCGATCTGCACGCTCGAGCAGCAGATCTGCGGATTGCTCGCGCGCCACCCCGACGACGGGCGCTATCAGGCCGCATGCGAGCGGGCCGCTGGAGATTGCCGGTTCGCCACGGAGGCCTGCCATGCCTGCGACTGACAAGATGCCTCTCCCCAAACCGATGCGTAAACTCGTCGGGCTGCTCATGCTCGTCGCCTGCGCCTCGAACCAGCCCGAGCCGGTCCAGCGGACGCCGGCGCCCCAGTCGGCCCCGGCCGGCGAGACGCCGCTGGCCGAGCCGAGCCCGGCTCTGGCCCAGGAGTCGCCGCGCGAGGCGCTCGAGGCCAGCCTCGCCGCCTATGAGGAGCAGCTCGCCAGCAACGAGGCCAGGCTGCGGGCGATGGGCGTGCGCCTGGCGCAGAGCTCGCTCGGCGGGGCCGAGGCGAAGCGCGTCGACGCCGACGATCGCTTCGCCGCGCCGCCGCCTCCGGTCGCCAGCGGGGACTCCGCGGAGGTCCGCAACGAGCGGTCCTCGCCCGGCAAGGCCAGGAAGACCACGACTCGCAAGAACGCCCCGACGGCGGATGCCGCGGGACCGACGCCCCCGAGTCCGACCCCAAAGCCGCCGGCCAGCGCGACCGGCCGGAGCGCGGGCTACACCAGCAAGCCGGCCGACGCCAAAGATGATGAGCAGAAGCCAGGTCGCTGCAGCGAGCTGTGCGAGCTGGCCAGCTCGACCTGCGAGCTCGAGGCGAAGATCTGCGAGCTCGCCGCGCGTCACCTCGACGAGCCGCGCTTCGACGCGGTGTGCCGGCGGGCAGACGAGGACTGCCGGATCGCCTCCGAGGCCTGCAACCTCTGCTCGCCCTGAGCCGGCCTGAACCGCACGGCGAGCCAGCCGCACGGCGAGCCAGCCCGGGCCGAACGGCCTGAGTTGTATGGCGAGCCGGCCGGAGCCGGGTTTCAGTCCGGGGGTTTGCCGGCGCGAAGCACCGCGTCGACGGGGCGTCGCAGCGAGCGCATCGACGCGGGCTCGGCGTTGGCGAGGCGAAAATACAGCACATGTCCGTGCTCCCGATCGATCTCCGGGAATACGCGATCCATGCGCTGGAGCAGCTCCTGCAGGATCTGAACGGTCTCTGCGGGGAGGCCCTGGCCGCCGAAGAAGCGCACGCGCATCAGCAGATATGTGAGCGCGGCGAGCGGCTGGAAGGCGAGGCCGAGCGAGGTGGCGGTCAACCATACTCGCTCCATCGCGCGTCCGCCCTGCAGATAGTCGGTGAGCGAGTGGCCGGGGATGGTGACCACCGCGAAGGCCGACGAGGCGGCGAGGGCCTGGCGATTGCTGGCGATGAAGGCTTTGCCGGCGCCGAGCTTGCCCATGACGCGGGCGACCCCGAAGCGTCGAAGCATGCGGATCATGGACCGCTGGGCGCCGCTGATCTCGAGGGTGGCGATATCAATGCCATCGCGGGTCGTCTCGGTCTCCCGGGGATTCCAGCGCAGCTCGCTCATCATCTCGGCGTGCAGGCCGGAGGAGAACATACGGATCGCGTCGCTGATGCCGAGGATCTCGCCGATCTCGTCGAGGCGGGCCTTGTCGCTGCACAGATACAGCTGACCGCCGCGGGCGCTCGCGGCCGCGGACAGGGCCGCGGTCTGCTCGGCGAGCAGCGGCTGCTGGCGACCGGGTCGGCGGTTGGTCAGCCGCTCACCGATGTATGGTGAAAGTGCGGCGTCCTCGGCGTTCACCGGCGAATCATCGATGTCGATGCGGGCCGCGACCAGCGGATTATCCGCGATCGGTAACCATTGCACTCGCGCGCTGCGACCCGCGCCGGAGGCCGCGACGACCACGTTCTCGACCGCGGCGCCGAGCGCCGCATAGGTGGCACGCTCGCCGACGTCGAGGGTCGGCGCGGTGGCCCGACTGCGGTCATTGACGACATACAGGGCGTCACCATCGACGTAGAATTCCCAGGGCTGATTGTTGCCACCCGACGGCGCCGTGATCGCCGCTGCCACCATCTCACGCATGAAATCTGAGTACTTCGACATGTGCCTCTTCGCTCGAATGTGTCATTCGAGGGTAAACAATCTGCGCATCTCCGCGCGCGCGACTACCGCCCCACCCCACACTGCGCGGCCGACAATATCTCTAACACGCTGAGAACTCCAGGGGAGTTTCCGACTGCCTCAGATGCTCAGAAACGGGCGAAAACGGGCGACAGGGCCGCGTTTGCGGCGGACGTGCGCGCCGCGCGACCGCGTCGTACAGAGGCCCGCGCCGCGTCGTCCCGAAGCGGCCAGCAGCCGCGCCGCGTCGTCCCGAAGCGGCCAGCAGCCGCGCCGCTTCGCTGCGATGCGCACAATGTGATGGTGATACTCGGCAATGCACGGCTCTGCGAGCGCCGGCCAGATCGCAATCTGCTGCGCCGCCTCGCGGTGTGCATCGAAGCGCGAGCGTCGGCGGTCGCGGACGCCTGCCTCGCGGCCTGCTCCAGCCCGCGCGCACGCTCCGGCCGGCGCGCACGAAACCCCGCATGCGCCGGTCCAGGCCCCGCTACGGGC
>NZ_JACCSO010000091.1 GCF_013812955.1 Nannocystis sp.
CAGCTGCCCGGTGAGCGCGGTCCAGGCGCTGCCGGGGTCGCCGAGGTGGTCGCGCAGGCGGGCGGTGAAGTCGGCGACGAGCGGGCGCAGCGGAGCGAGGTCGCGAGCGCGGCGCATGCGATTGGCGGCGAGGTCACGGAGGCCGACGGCGTCACCGAGCCACGCGAGCATGGGTCCGGGGGCCGCCGGTGAAACGCCGGTGGGGTGCCACAGGGCGGTCCAGGAGGCGGTCCATTGCTGCTCGGCGGCGGCGTGGTCGGCGAGTCGTTCACGGGCGCGGCCGAGGGCGATTCGGGCGCGCTCGGCGGTGTGGAGGAGCGCTGTCTTTTGGGCCAGGCGGTCGGCGTCGGCGCGCAGGCGGTCGGCGAGCAGGTCGGCGTCGGCGAGGGCGCGCTCGAAGCCGCGGGCGAGGGTGCGGCGGTCGGTGATGCGGGCGTGGGCGGGCGGGGATTCACCGGCGGCGAAGAGCTCGGTTTGATCGGTGCCGGGCTTGCTGAGCAGTTGCTGGCGGACGAGCGCCCAGGTCTCGTCGCGGCGCTGGCGGGCCTGGGCGAGCTGGGCGGGATCCGGCAGATCTTCGTCGGCGAGCTGGGTGAGCTCGGCCTCGGTGGCCGCGAGCTCGGCGGTCTGCTGGGAGAAGTGCTCGAGGGCGTCGCGGCGCTCGCGGTCGAGCTCGAGGCGGCGTGACTGCATGTCCTGCACGGCGGCGAAGCTGGGCAGCGGCAGGCGATCGATCGCCTCGGCGGCGGGACGCGGGTGCAGGCGGGCGAGCGCGAGCTCGAGCTCGGCGTCGAGACGAACCAGCTCGAGCTCGCCGCGCTCGAGCTCGCTGTGCGCGGCCTGCACGCGCTCGAGCTCGCCGAGCAGCGCCGCGCCGCGCTCGTCGGGGATCCGGGCCGCGAGGGCGGCGGATTCGACGCTCAGGGCGGCGAGGTCGGACTCGTCGTCGGCCTCGCCACGAGCGAGCACCTGCAGCTCCTGGCGGGCGCGTTGCCAGCGGCTCAGGGCCAGGCGGACTTGCTCGAGCTCGGCGGGGGCGATCGCGGCGAGGGTGGTGGGGTCGTCTGTCTTTTTGGGCAGGTTGTCAGGGTGCGAATGAGCTGTCTCCGGGGACAGGCGGGTCAGCTCGGCGAGCAGGGCCTTGCGCTCGCGCCCTTGGCGCTCACGCTCGCGGGGGAGCTCGCGGCGCTGGCGGGCGACGGTCTCGACGCGCCGGACCAGGCGCTCGACGGCCGCGGCCTCGGCGAGCAGGGCGTGGTCGACGGGGTGCTGGGCGGCGCGCTGCTCGAGGCGCTGGAGCTCGTTCTCGAGCGCCTGGTGGCGCTGTTGCAGGCCGCGCAGTTCGGCGATCAGCGGGGGCGCGCGCTCGGCATCGACGGGCCTCAGCGGGGTGGACAGCGCGGGGTCGGCGAGGCGGGCGACGAGGCGCTGGTGGGCGTGAAAGTCCTCGAAGGCGGCCAGCAGGGTGTGCAGCCGGGCGCTGCGCAGCCGCAGCCTGGCGAGCTCGGCGTCGGCGCTGGCGAGGGTGTCACGGGCCTCACGCAGGGCCAGGGTGAGGGCGAGGTATTGCGGCTGCTGGAAGGTCGCGTCGCGCAGGGCCGCGCGGGTGTCACGGATCTGCGCGAGGTGGCGGTTGATCGGTGGGTTCTTGCCGCGGCTTTTATAAAGGGCGTCGGACTCGTCGCGCAGGGAGCCGAGCACGCGACGCACGGTCTCGGCCCCGCCGCCGAGGGCTCCGCCGCCGAGCAGCTCGGCGAGGCCGGCGACCTGCAAGACCTCGGCGCCCTGCTGCAGGTCGGTGTGGGTGAAGCCGAAGACCGAGCGGTAGAGCTCGGGCGTGACGCCGCCGAAGTAGCGACCGAAGCGCGGCTCGTCGAGCGGGACCTCGCCGGCGTCGCTGCGCAGGTGGCCGAGCAGGGCGTCCTTGCGGCGCTTGCGACGGACCACCTCGAGGCGTTGGCCGGCGCTGTCGACCAGGGTCGCGTGGATCGCCATCGCCTGGTAGGGGAAACGAAAGCCGTAGGGGCTGCGCTCGTCGATGCCGAACAGCAGGCCGTGGATCGCGCGCAGCAGGGTGGTCTTGCCGGCCTCGTTGGGGCCGTGGATCACGACCAAACCGGAGCGGCCGCCGAGGTCCAGGTCGAGCGACTCGAAGTGGCCGAAGCGCTCGAGGGCGAGGCGCTCAAACCTCATGCGTGCGCGCGTCCTCACCCTCGCCCTGGGCCCAGGTGGTGGGCGCGGCGTGGGGAATGGAGCTGATCCTCGAGACAGTGGATCCGGCGCCGAGGCGAGCGAGCAGCAGTGATTCGAGGTCGCCGAGGCGCGCGATCAGGCGCTGCGGATCGTCGGGGCGGTGGCCGAGGAAGGGGGCGGCGGCGGTGACCAGCGGGGCGAGGCTCTCGCTGTAGCGGGCGAGCGCGGCGGGGTCCTCGGCGAGGTCGCGGAGTTCGTCGCGCAGGGCCTGGTAGAGGTCGTAGAGCTCGCCGGTCTCACCGATCGGGGGCCGGGTGACGAAGCGGATCTTCTCGGGCCACAGCTCGCCGAGCTCGGCGGCGATCGCCCGCACCTGGGCCTGTACAGATGCGGGATCGGCGGCGAGGGTGGCGTGCAGGTCGGTGGTGCCCTCGATGGTGATGCGGGTGAGCACCGCCCGGCCGCCCGCGTCCGCGAGCGCGCGCTGCATGCCGAGTCGCACCTGACCGAGCAGGTCGTCCATGTCGCGCGCCGCGTCGGCCGAGACCACCAGCTCGGCCCAGCGCAGCACGTCGACCTCGCGCTCCTCGACCCGGTCGACCCGCAAACCATCGAGGCGAAGGATGGTGCAGCCCTTGGCCCCGGTCTCGTGGGCGTGACGACCCTGAAGGTTGCCGGGGTAGACGACCCAGGGGTCGCGGTGCAAGACCATGCGCCGGTGCACGTGGCCGAGCGCCCAGTAGTCGTAGCCCTGGCGCACCAGCTGGGCGACGGTGCAGGGGGCGTAGTTGCCGTGCTCGGCGCTGGCGACGGCGTTGGTGTGCAAGACGCCGATGTTGAAGAGGTCGCGGCGGCGGGCCGGATAGGCCTCGGCGAGGTTGTCCTCGACGCTGCGGGCCCCGTAGCTCTGGCCGTGCACGGCGAGGCCGAGGCGGGGATACTCGCGGGTCTCGGGGGCGTCGACGGAGAAGGTGAAGACGTGCTCGGGCAGGGGGATGTGGCGGGCGAGCACGGACTCGGCGTCGTGGTTGCCGCGGACCATGACGACCTGGGTGCCGACCTCGCGCAGGCGGGCGAGCTCGCGGACGAAGAACAGGCCGGTGTTGAAGTCGCGCCACTCGCCGTCGAAGACGTCGCCGGCGAGCACGAGGAGGGCGGCCTGTTCTTCGAGACAGGTGTCGACGAGCTGGACGAAGGCGCGGCGGGTGGCGAGGCGGAGGTCGTCCACGGGTGCGCCTTCGAGGCGACCAAGGCCGCGTAGCGGGCTGTCGATGTGCAGATCGGCGGCGTGAACGACCGTGATCACGCGAGGACAGTGGCACCCGGGGGATCGGGGCGCAACCGCAAAGGCGCGGCAGATCGCCGGAGAACGCGGCGTGGCGGCGGGCCCATGCACGTCGAGGTCCCGGCGTGGATCGGTGCGCCGCGATCGCCGGAGCCCGTGAGTCCGCGGCGGAGGGTCGGGCTATTTCGCGCGGGAGGAGGGGATTGCAGGCCCCGAGGTGGACGGGCCGTGGCGCGCCTGATCTGGAGCAGATAAGGCGTCTGCGGGCCATGACTGCCGAAATGAATCGCTGCGTCGAAGGCTGCGCGCGCGTGGGCGAAGCCGCCGAACGCGCGCGATTCTTTACTTTCCGGCGCCCGTCCGCGCCCGCACAGGCGGTAGGATGAGCGCCTCCAAGGGAGCCACAGTGAACCGGAGCGATGCGAAGCAAGACTCGTCCAGGACCGTGCAGGAGACGGCTCGTGTCATTTTGCGGCACCTGCGTGACAACCCCGAGGGCGCCTCCAAAGAGGCGCTCGCGGTCAAGGCAAGCGTGGCCGGCGTGACGGTGCAGCGGGCCCTCAAGTACATGCGCGAGGAGTGGGACGCGCCGCTGGACTTCGTGCACGGCAGCAAGTTGTGGCGGCTGCTGGACCCGAGCTTCACCTTGCCGCTGACGGACCCGGAGCCGGAGGACCTGGCGGCGGTGGTGTTCGCGGCGGCGCTGCTCTCGCCGGTGGCGGACCCGGAGCTGAATGCGCGGCTGAAGCGGCTGGTCGAGCAGATGGACGCGGCGGTGGAGGAGAGCGCAAAGAGCAAGTCGGACGCGCCGAACAAGGTGCGGCCGCGCAGCGTGACGGCGACGGTGACGACGGGCACGCGCATGGACTCGCGGCTGATCGGCCGCCTGTTGCAGGCGGTGGGCAGCGCGGTGGTTCGCATCGAGTACGACAGCCCGTGGTCCGGGACCCGCAAGACGCACGACCTCGAGCCCTGGCAGCTGCGGGTGCACGACGGGGTGATGTACCTGCGTGGGTTCTCGCGGACGACGGGCGAGCCGCGGGTGTTTCGCGTGACGCAGATCGTGCACGCGCGGGTGCTGCCGGGTCAGACCCCGCGCGAGCCGCAGCCGCCGAAGGGCAACCTGTGGGGCAACTCGGACCCGGGCTTCGGCATCGACACCGACCGGCCCGGATTGGCGACGCTGCGGGTCCGCGGCGGCGTGGCAAGGTGGATCGCCAACATGGTGTGGGACCCCGGGCAGGAGGACCGCTGGATCGAGCCGGGTGAGCTGCTCGAGCGGCGCGTGCCGTACCACTCGTGTCGTGAGCTGGCTCGCCGGCTGCTGAGCATCGTCGATGGCCTCGAGTCGATCGAGCCCGCCGAGCTGCGCGAAGAGGTCGTCAGCGACGCGCGGGCCTTCTTGCAGCGCATCGATGCTGCGGATGCTGCGGATGCTGCGGTCAAAGCGGACGCAGCACGCGCTGCGAATGCCGCACAGACGGTGATTCCAGGCCGCTGAGGCTGGACGCGAGGGCCCGGGCTTTGGCATGATGCGCCCGCATGAGCGGGTACACGAGGCCACGGGTCTGCGTCCTCCACGTCGGGGGGACGATCGGGATGGTCAAGACGGCCGGCGGCTATGAGCCGCAGCCGGGATTCTTGCAGCAGCACATGGCGGAGATGCCGGAGCTGCAGCGGTCGGAGATGCCGGCGTACGAGGTCGTATCGCTCGAGCCGCTGCTCGACTCGGCCGACATGGCGCCGGACGACTGGGTCCGCATCGCCCGGGAGATCGTCGAGCGTCACGACGATTATGTCGGCTTCGTGGTGGTGCACGGCACCGACACGATGGCCTACACGGCCTCGGCGCTGTCGTTCCTGCTGCCGAATCTCAGCAAGCCGGTGATCCTGACCGGCTCGCAGCTGAGCCTCGGGCACGTGCGCAGCGACGGGCGCGAGCACATCATCACGGCGATCCTCCTGGCCGGCACGCTGCCGGTCCCCGAGGTGTGCCTGTACTTCGCGTCACGGCTGCTGCGCGGCAATCGGGCCCAGAAGATCCACAATCATGACTTCATCGCCTTCGACAGCGGCAACCTCGCGCCGCTGGCGACGGTCGGCGTCAGTATCACCGTCAACACCCACCTGGTCCGCCCGCCCGGCAGCGGCCGCCTGAAGGCCGCCGCGCTGACCTGCCGACCCGAAGTCGCGTCGCTGCGGCTGTTCCCGGGCCTCGGCGCGCGCATGATGGGCCACATGCTCGCGCCGCCGATGCAGGGCGTGGTGCTCGAGACCTACGGGGTCGGCAACGCGCCCAGCCGCGACCCGGCCCTGCTCGCCGCGATCACGGCGGCCACGCAGGCCCCGCGCGAGGTCGTGGTCGTCAACTGCTCGCAGTGTCACGGCGGATCGGTGCGACAGACGCTCTACAGCACCGGCGCGGCGCTGGCCCGCTGCGGGGTGATCCCCGGCTTCGACATGACACCGGAGGCGGCGCTCACCAAGCTCTACTGCCTGCTCGCGGAGGGGCTCGCGCCGGCGCAGGTGCGCGCCCGTATGCAGCAGAACCTCGCGGGCGAGTTGAACCCGACCTGACCACCTATTAAAATTAACTTGGACTTTGATCATCTGTCCACCTGACCATGAGGACATGTTCGATGCGACTCACACGAACTGACGGGCGGGCCGCGGTGGCCGGCATGCTGGGTCTGCTGCTCGGCTGCGGCGAGGCGGGAGCGCCGGCTGCGGTGGCGGCGGGGTCTGCGG
>NZ_JACCSO010000096.1 GCF_013812955.1 Nannocystis sp.
CCCTCGCCGAGCCAGCGGGTCCCGAAACAATGCAGCGCGATCAATCGGTGTCCCAGCGCCGCGACCTCCGACCAGCGCTCGCGATCACGCAGCAGCGGCAGCCGCGGCCCACTGCCCTGCAGCGCGGCCGCGAATTGCCGGGTATACCCCGGCGCCGACAACAGCGCATATGCATAGGCAAATACGTCCTCGGTCCGCAGCTGGGCCCCGTAGCAGTCGCGCAGCGCCGCCAGAGCGCCGGCCCCGAGGTTCGCCTGCAGCCCGTCCGGGTCGCGCCACAGCGGGATGATGTCCTTGCCGCCGCGGCCGCAGAAATAATGCAGGTCCGGCACCTCGGCGCTGGCCATCGCCGCCGGGCCCGGCCCCAGCGCGCCGGTCAACAGCGACGCCAGATACACCTGCCGCGGCCCCGCCACCCACCACAGCGCCGGCCGCAGAAAATCGCCCAGGCGCGCGTCCGCGAGGCACCAGCGGCGGTCGAGGGCGCGAAAGC
Organism: Nannocystis sp.; assembly: GCF_013812955.1. Lineage (GTDB taxonomy): Bacteria > Myxococcota_A > Polyangia > Nannocystales > Nannocystaceae > Nannocystis. The sequence continues at coordinate 494 of NZ_JACCSO010000096.1, forward strand.
CATAGCGACGGATCGGTGGCTGCCCGGTGGCCGCGGCGATCGGCCCGGCCGTGGATTCGCCCAGGTCCAGCCCCGGGCTGCGCAGCGGCGGACAGCGACCGCTCACGCGGCGATCGCGGGTCTCGCGAAACACCACAGAGCGCGCCGAGGCGGCCAGCAACGCCTGCCAGCGCCGCGCCAGCACCTCCGGCTCGGTCGCCACCGGCCAGGTGCGCTTCCACTGCGCGCCCGAGTGCTGCCACGGGAACAGGTCGACCAGCCGCGGCCAGCGATGAAACGCCTCGTCCTCGCCGCCCGACCACGCGGCCCCGGCCGCCCCGCTCACCCGCGTCCACGTCAGGTCGGCCGGTCGCCGCGTGCGCGCGCACAGGGCCAGCTTGTCGGCGCGTGCGCCCGCCGCCCGGTGGCGCAGGACCTCGCCTGTCCCTCGGGTCAGGCCATCACATACCAGGATCGTCGCCGCGACCGGCACCGATACCGCGAACACATTGTCGCTGGCCAGCGCGCCGCGCTGATCGCCCTCGAGATCCAGCAGCCACACCTGCGAGCTGCAGCCGCGCAGGTGGGCCCGCATGCCCGCGAACCCGGGCCCGCGCAGGAAGCTGGCCGCCGTGACCATGGCGATCACGCCGGGCGCCTGCGGCCGGCGCTCGAACACCTGCCAGCAGGCCCAGCGCCAGAAATATACGTAGAGATTATAGAGGTTCTTGACGTGCGCGCCGGCCCCGGCCTGGCGGGCGGGCTCGACGAAGTCGGCCAGCGGCGCCCGCTGCTCCGGCCGGCTCCGGCCGGCTCCGACCGCCGGTCCGCGGATCCACCCGCCGCTGGCCGAGTCCGGCGCTTCACGGCCATAGGGCGGGTTACCGAGCACCACGCTGATCGGCCGCGCCAGCACGTCCGCGGCGGCCAGGGTGTCGCCGAGGACCAGGATCGGCGTGCTCACCTGGCCCTCGAAACCTGTCTCTTCGAGCAGCATCGCCAGCCGCAAGCTGGCGATCACCCACGGCGCCAGCATGCGCTCGATGCCACACAGCCGCGGCAGCAGCCGCTCGCGCGCATAGGCGGTCCACGCCGCCCGCTGCACGTCACCGTCGAGCCCCTCGGCCGCCCACTGCGCCGACATCGTCGCGTGCGCCCGGCGGATCACGGCGATCAAAAACGTCCCGGTGCCCGCGGCCGGATCGACCACCTGAACGAAGGGACAGGCCGGATCGACCCCGTCCGGCACCACGAGCCCGCGCGCCGCCGCATACGCGCCCCAGCCGATGTCGTCCGCGAGCCCGAGCCGCAGCCCCAGGCTGTCCCTCAGGACAGCATCGCTGCTCTCCACCAGATATCCGACCACCGCCTCCGGCGTGAAGAACACCCCATGCGCCGCGCGCAGCCGCGGGTCGTAGGCGGCCAGGAACTGCTCATAAAAATGCATCACCGGGTCGCCCTCCGGCACCTCGCCGAGCGTGACACCCGCGACCGCCTCCGCCAGCGGCCCGGCCTCCTCGAGCGCCAGCAGCTGCACGACCAGCCCAGCCAGCCGCGCATCGACCCGGGCCAGCCGCGCCGGCAGCTGCTCGCGCGCCGGGCCGGCCGGGGCCAACCAGCGGGCCACCAACAGCAGATAGACCAGCGTCTGCGCCCACGCGTCGGCGAACTCGCGCTCGTCCTGCGCGCCGACGAGCGCCGCGGATGCGGCGTGAAAGCGCAGCAGGGGTCCATGACCGGCCGCCTGTTCATGCGCGAGCCGGCGCCGGAGCGCGCCTCGCAGACCGCGGGCCAGCTGCGCGAGCGCATGCGCCAGTCCATGACCCGGAGCCGTCACCTGCGGGAGTCTATCACCCGCCGCTTGCAGCTACACTCGCGGCCCGCATGCAACGTCGCCTCATCATCATCCCGCGCTGGTCCGGCCGCGCCGGCTCCGACTTCTACCCGTGGTTGCAGCGCGAGCTCGCCACGCTGCCGGACACCCCCTTCGCCGAGGTCATGGTGCCCGAGCTGCCGGACCCCGACGCGCCGCACCCGGGCACCTGGCCGCCGGCGATCCTCGCCGCGCTCGGCACCGACCCCGAGCTGCTCGCCCGCACCGTCGTGCTCGCCCACAGCGTCGGCTGTCAGGCGACCCTGCACGCCCTCGCCGCGCTCCCGGACGGTGTTCACATCGCCGCGATGCTCGCCGTCGCCGGCTGGTGGCAGGTCGACCGCCCATGGCCCGCGATCGTGCCGTGGCAGTCCGCGCACCCGGACCTCGCCCGCGTCCGCGCCGCCGTTCGCTCGCTGCTCGTCCTGCTCTCCGACGACGACCCCTTCACCGCCGATCACGTCGGCAACGCCGCGATGTGGCAGGAGCGCCTCGGCGCCGCCGTGCAGCTGGTGCCCGGCGCCAAACACTTCAATGTGCCGACGTCGGCCCCGGTGCTCGCGGCCCTGCGAACGCTGTGACGCTGCACGCGGAGGGCCCGAACGACGCGCGCATGCCAGCGCTTACAGGGTCCGTGCATGCGCGACCTCGCAACCCCGAAGTCCAGACCGGGCGCCTGAAACCCGCGTTACGGGCCCCCGCGCGCGCACCGATCTCCGCTACGCTCGCCACTCTGGAGTCGTCATGCCCCGTAGAATTCCCGTCGCCGTCGCACTCGGTCTCGTCAGCATCCTCGCCATCTCGTGCACGGCCCGCCCGGACCGTCCGGCGGTCACCACCGGCAAGACCGGCGAGCCCACGCCGGTCGGCGAGTGCAGCCTGCAATGGCGCGAGCCGACCGACAGCGGCGACGTCGTCGCCCCGTTCTCGCTGACCTCGAGCGAGGGCATCGGCCTCGAGCTGCTCTCACTGCGCTCACGAGCGGTGGTCGCCGACCCCCTGGCCTTCACCGAACTGCACATGGTGTTTCAGAACCCGCAGGACCGGCAGATCGAGGGTCGCTTCGAGATCAGCCTGCCGCCCGGCGCGGCCATCTCGCGCTTCGCCATGAAGATCGGCGGCGACTGGCAGGAGGCCGAGGTCGTCGAGCTGCAGGCCGCCCGCCGCGCCTACGAGGACGCCCTGCACCGCCGCCAGGACCCCGCGCTGCTCGAGAAGAACGCCGGCAACCGCTTCAGCGCCCGCGTCTTCCCGATCCCCGCGCGCGCCGTCAAGGAGATCATCGTCTCCTACTCGGAGGCCCTGCCCAGCAACAGCGAGCCCTACCGCCTGCTGCTGCGCGGCCTGCCGACCCTCAAGGACCTCGACGTCGACGTCGTCGTGCCGCGCGCCTCGGGCCCCGAGCACCTGACCCTGCGCGAGCAGAACTTCATGCCGCAGAAGGACCTCGAGCTGGCGATGGGCCGCCGCGGCGCCGAGGTCGGCCTGCGCTTCGAGCGGCTCGCCGTCGCCCGCATCGCCCCGGACCTCAAGCTCCCCGCGGAGCCGCTGACCGGCGTGACCCTGCTGTTCGACACCAGCGCCTCGCGGGCGATCGACTTCAAGGGCCAGGTCGCCCGCCTCGGCAAGATCCTCGAGGAGCTGCGGGCCGCGGCCGGTAACGACTTCGACCTGCGCGTGCTCTGCTTCGACCAGACCGTGCTGCCGGTGTTCGCCGGCAAGGCCAGCAGCTTCAGCGCCGACGCCCAGCAGGCGATCTTGAAGCGCAACGCCCTCGGCGCCTCCGACCTGACCGGCGCCCTGCGCTACCTCAAGGAGCACCCCGCGAAGCACGAGCGCGTGATCGTCGTCAGCGACGGCATCCTCACCGCCGGCGCGCAAGGGCGCGACCAGCTCAAGGCCGCCGCCGCCGAGCTCAAGGAGATCGGCGTGCAGCGCATCGACGCGATCGTCGACGGCGGCGTGCAGGACGAGATCTCACTCGAGCAATTGACGGTGGCCGGCCTCGCGCGCGACGGCATCGTCGTGCGCGCCAGCCTGCCCGCGCCGCTGCTCGCCTCCCGCATCATCCGCGCGACCCGCAGCGGCCTCAAGGTCAAGGTCCCCGGCGCGACCTGGGTGTGGCCCGAGACCCTCGACGCCGTGCAGCCCGGCGACCAGGTGCTGGTGTTCGCCGACCTCCCGCCGGGCACGCCGATGAAGGTCGAGCTCGGCGAGCGCGGCGAGGACGTGCGCGAGGTCGGCCTCAGCGACGCCGAGCGCCCGCTGCTCGAGCGCGCGTGGGTCAAGGCCAACATCGATCGCCTGAGCGCCAACCCGGGCACGACCCCGGCCGAGAAGTCCGAGGTCCGCAAGCAGATCCTCGACCTCTCGGTGAAGTACCGGGTGCTCTCCGACTACACCGCGCTGCTGGTGCTCGAGACCGAGTACGACTACCAGCGCTTCGGCATCGACCGCAACGCGCTCGCGGAGATCCTCACCGTCGGACCCGCCGGCATCACCACCATCGACCGCCGGCGTCTGCCCACCAAGAACTCGATGCCCGTCGTCGTCGACTCGATGCCCGAGCCCGAGGAGGAGGTCGGCCTGCTCGACAGCCTGTTCGGCTCCGACAAAAAGAAAGCCGACAAGCCCCGCGACGTCGCCGTCTCCAACGGCATCGTCAACCTCGCGGCCCCGGGCGCCCCCGCCTCCCCCGGCATGGACGGCTTCCGCGACGCCGACAAGGCCGACGCCCCCACCGACGACGAGGGCGGCAATGGCCAGCGCCACCGGGGCGAGGAGGGCCGCCTGGGCCGCCCCACCGGTACCAGCACCGGCACCGGCGGCGACGGTGACGCCATGGCCGCCGCCGGCGGAGCCATGGCTGCCGCCGCCCCGCCCCCGCTGCCCGAACCCATGGTGGCCGAGGCCGAGGCGGACGAGAAGGCCAAGGAGGAGGCGAGCGGCGAGCTGGAGATGGCCGACACCAAGCCGCGCCCCAAGGCCGCCTCGCGCCGGGTCGCCGCCGATCCGGGCTCGACCCGCTCGCGCCCGGTCATGCGCCCGCCGCACGCCGAGCCTCCGCGCATGGACCTCCCCACCAACACCTGGCAGCCGGCCCAGCGCCCGCCGGAGCGCCCCAAGCCGGCCGACGCCTACGAGGGCCGCTTCGCCGTGGTGATGCAGCAAGTCATCGCCGGCAACCAGGGCGGCGCGCTGCGTGAGGCGTGGACCTGGCGCGAGCAGCACCCCGGCGACGAGCTGGCGCTGCTGGCCCTCGGCGAGGCGGCCGAGGCCAGCAACGACCTCGAGCTGGCGGCCCGCGCCTACGGCTCGCTGATCGACCTGTTCCCGGGCCGTGCGGACATCCGCCGCATGGCGGGCGAGCGCCTCGAGGCCCTCGGCAGCGCCGGCCTCGGTCTGGCGGTCGACACCTTCGCCCAGGCGGTCGCCCAGCGCCCCGACCACCCCTCGAGCCACCGCCTCTACGCCTACGCCCTGGTCAAGGCCGGCCGCCACGCCGAGGCCTTCGCCGCGGCTCTGGTCGGCGCGAGTCAGGAGTATCCCTGGGGCCGCTTCGCCGGCGCCCCGCGCATCCTCGCCGAGGACCTGCGCCTGATCGCCAGCGCCTGGCTCGCGGCCCATCCGCAGGACGAGAAGACCATCCTCGCCGAGCTGGCCCGCAACAACGTCGTTCCCGATACCAGCCCCTCGCTGCGCTTCGTCCTCAACTGGGAGACCGACGCCAACGACGTCGACTTCCACATCTACGACGGCCGCGGCGGCCATGCTTTCTACAGCAACCGCTCGCTGCCCTCCGGCGGCGAGCTCTATGCCGACGTGACCACCGGCTACGGCCCCGAATGCTTCACCATCCCGGGCCAGGCCGCCGCCTTCCCCTACACCCTCCAGGGCCATTACTACTCGCGCGGCCCGATGGGTTACGGCATGGGCAAGCTCGAGGTCATCGAGCACGACGGCAAGGGCCTGCTGCGCTTCAAGGAGCACCCCTTCGTCATCATGAAGGACAGCGCCTTCGTGGATCTCGGGCTGCTGGCGGCCCCGCTGGAGAAACAAGGCGACAGCGCCCGTTTGCAGCCGGTGACCGCGGAAAAGACCCCGTCCGGGGGGGCATACACCCCGCCGCCGCCGGTCCAGCCGGCGACTCTGCCGCCGACCCGCTTCTGACAGCAAAACCGACACCACGATCGCCAATGATCGATGACCTGTGATCCACAGGTCGTCGTGGTGACGCAACCTTGCAACTACATCGTCGCAATCAGGGGCGAACGCCCCGTGAAGCGGCCGGGGGCGAACGCCCCGTGAAGCGGCCGGGGGCGGACGCCCCGTGAGGCGGCCGGGGGCGAGTTCGCGCGCCCGGCCAGCGATCGCTGTACTGCATGACGCGCCACTTCAACGCACCGCCGCCCGCACAAAGCGGGCATTATGGCTCTTGCTCCCGCACCCTCGCCCGAGTCTGACGGCAATGAAATCTCTTACACTATTCAACAAGCTCTCGACGACCGCCCTCCTGACCGTTTTGCTGGGCACCGCCTGCAACGACGGCAACTCCGGCAACTCCGCCAGCGCCTCGAACAGCCAGTCCGGCAGCAGCGGCAACTCCGACTCGAGCAGCGAACCGACGGTCCCGACCACCGGCGGCGACTCGAACTCCGCGACCGAGGGCAACGAGGGCAGCATCTCCAACTCGGAGTCCGCGACCGACAGCGTCACGGTCGGCGGTATGAGCGACAGCAATTCGCAGGGCAGCGACTCGAACACGACCACCGGTGAGGTCGTCGGCGGCTGCGGCGACAACAAGCTCGACCCTGGCGAGCAGTGCGACAACGGGCCCAGCAACGGCCCCGGCGAGGCGTGCCTGGGCGGCTGTTACCTCAACATCTGCGGCGACGGCGACCAGGGTCCGGGCGAGGCCTGCGACAACGGCCGCTTCAACGCGCCGACCGGCTCCTGCACGCCGGAGTGCGTGCTGGCGGCCTGCGGCGACGGCCTGCTCGGCCCCGGCGAGGGCTGCGACGACGGCAACAACGTCGACGGCGACGAGTGCACCAACAAATGCGCCGCCAAGAACTGCGGCGACGGCGTGGTCGCGGCCGACGAGGCCTGCGACGACGGCAACAAGGTCGACGACGACGAGTGCACCAACAGCTGCACCGCACCGATCTGCGGCGACGGGTTCATCCAGCCGATCAACGCCGAGCAGTGCGACGACGGCAACAACAACACCAACGCCGGCAAGTGCACCCTGACCTGCGCCCTCGCCACCTGCGGCGACGGCTTCGTGTTCAACAACGGCGGCCCCGAGGAGTGCGACCTCGGCGCGAACAACGGCCCCGGCAAGTCCTGCAACGCCGGTTGCAAGCTCAACGTCTGCGGCGACGGCGACAAGAAGGCCGACGAGGGCTGCGACGACGGCAACGTCAAGGGCGCCGACGGCTGCTCGCCCCTCTGCGCGCTCGAGGAGTGCGGCAACAAGATCGTCGACCCCGGCGAGCAGTGCGACGACGGCAAGAACGGCAACAACGCCGACGCCTGCACCGACCTCTGCCTCGCCCCCAAGTGCGGCGACGGCTTCATCCAGCTCAACCAGGGCGAGCAGTGCGACGACGGCGCCAACAACTCCAACGCCGGCGCCTGCACCCTCGCCTGCAAGCAGGCCACCTGCGGCGACGGCTTCATCCAGGCCGGCCAGGAGCAGTGCGACAACGGCCCCGACAACGCGAACACCGGCAGCTGCAAGCTCAACTGCCAGAAGCAGATCTGCGGCGACGGCTTCGTCGGCCCCGGCGAGGCCTGCGACGACGGCAACGGCAGCAACAACGACGGCTGCACCAACGTCTGCAAGCAGGCCACCTGCGGCGACGGCTTCCCGCAGCCCGGCGAGGAGTGCGACCTCGGGGTCAACAACAACAACCTCGACCAGTGCACCCTCGCCTGCCTGTTCCCCAAGTGCGGCGACGGCTTCAAGCAGCCCGGCGAGGCCTGCGACGACGGCCAGAACAACGGCAACTCCAAGGCCTGCAAGTCCAACTGCGAGCCCGCCGTCTGCGGCGACGGCTTCACCTGGATGGGCGTCGAGGAGTGCGACGACGCCAACCAGATCAACACCGACGCCTGCACCGGCGCCTGCAAGCTCGCCAAGTGCGGCGACGGCTTCCTTCAGGCCGGCGAGACCTGCGACGACGGCAACCTGATCAACACCGACAACTGCACCGCCCAGTGCGTGCCCGCCAAGTGCGGCGACGGCTTCCTCCAGCCCGGCGAGATCTGCGACGACGGCAACGCCGTCAACAACGACGCCTGCAGCAACACCTGCCGCCCCGCCACCTGCGGCGACCTCATCATCCAGGCCGGCGAGCAGTGCGACAACGGCCCCAACAACAGCGACAGCAAGGCCTGCAAGCTCGACTGCCAGAACAACGTCTGCGGCGACGGCAAGAAGCTCGTCGGCGTCGAGCCCTGCGACGACGGCAACAACATCAACACCGACGCCTGCACCAACATGTGCAAGCTCCCGGTCTGCGGCGACGGCATCATCACCCCCGGCATCGGCGAGCAGTGCGAGGACGGCAACAACTTCAACACCGACAAGTGCAACAACTGCAAGCACACCTTCTGCGGCGACGGCATCGTCCAGGCCCCGAACGGCGCGAACAAGATCGAGACCTGCGACAACGGCCCCCTCAACGGCCCCAACAACAGCTGCAGCGCCCTCTGCGTGCCGAACCCGGGGTGATGCAGGCCGCCCCCTGGTAGCAGCCGATGGCGCTCGATCCCCAGG
>NZ_JACCSO010000104.1 GCF_013812955.1 Nannocystis sp.
GACGAGCACGGAGCGACGGACCCGACCGCGACCGCGGCGGTGACCAGCGGCGGCGACAGCGAGCCCACCGGGGGCACGACGGGGCCCTGTGACGGCATCGAGCCCGGCGACAGCGTCGTTCGCCGCCTGAACCGCACCGAGTTTCGCAACACCGTCCGCGACCTGCTCGGCTACACCGGCGACGCCGCGGTCGGGCTCTCCGTCGACCCGATGGCCTTTGGTTTTGATAACAACGCCGAGGCGCTCGGGGTCACCGCGCAGCAGGCCGGCGAGTACATGCTGACCGCCGAGAAGCTGGCGCTGTGGGCCACCGAGGACGTGCGCCTGGCCGGACTGCTCGGCTGCGCCGACGACATCGGCACCGCCGGCGCCGCCGCGCAGGAGGCCTGTGTGCTCGCCTGGCTGCCCGACTTCGGCCGCCGCGCCTACCGGCGTCCGCTCGCCGCCGGCGAGTCGGCGTCGTTGATGACCAGCTACGCCCGCGGCGCGCAGGACAGCTTCGCCGACGGGGTGCAGCACCTGCTGACCCGCGTGCTGCTGAGCCCCGCGTTCCTCTACCGCGTCGAGTTTGGGCTGGCTGTCCCCGAGGACAGCTCGGTGGTCCGCCTCGACGACTGGGAGCTGGCGACGCGCCTGTCGTATTTGCTGTGGCAGGGTCCACCCGACGATCTGCTGCTCGCCGCCGCGGAGGCGGGCGAGCTCGCCGATCCGACGCAGCGGGCCGCGCAGGTCGACCGCATGCTCGCGGATCCGCGCGCGCGCGCGACCGTGAAGGATTACTTCCGCCAGTTGCTCGAGCTCGACCAGCTCGGCGAGTTCAGCAAGGCCGGTTATGCCGCCTCGCTCGCGCCGCTGATGCGGGCGGAGACCGAGCGCTTCGTCGACCACGTGTTCTGGGACGGCGAGGGCAGCTTTCGCGAGCTGCTGTCGGCCGACTACAGCTTCCTGTCGACCGACCTCGCGTTCGTCTACAACGTGCTGCTGACCGAGTTCCCGGCCGGCGCCAAGCCCGGCGAGCTGCACCGCGTGGCGCTCGATCCGGAGCAGCGCGCCGGCCTGTTGACCCACGCGAGCCTGATGTCGATCCTCGCCAGCCCGAGCAGCACCCGGCCGATCGCCCGCGGCAAGTTCGTGCGCGAGAAGTTCCTGTGCGCCCCGATCCCGCCGCCGCCGCCCGGCGTCAACGCCACGCCGCCGCCGCCGGACCCGAGCATGACCACCCGCGAGCAATACGAGCAGCACGCCAACGACGACGCGTGCAGCGGCTGCCACGCGACCTTCGACGGCATCGGCTTCGCCTTCGAGCACTACAACGCCGTCGGCCTCTACCGCCTCCAGGACAACAACAAGCCGATCGACGCCTCCGGGCAGATCCCCGACCTCGAGTTCGGCGGACCCTTCGACGGCGGCGTCGAGTTCTCGCTGCGCCTCGCCGACAACGAGCTCGCGCTGCGCTGCGCCGCCCAGCAGATGCTGCAATTCGGCTACGGCCGCGCCCCGACCAGGGCCGATCAGTGCACGGTCGATCAGCTGCAGACCGAGTTCATCGCCGCCGACGGCGACCTCAAGACGCTGCTGCGCTCGCTGACCGCCACCGAGGCCTTTCTCTACCGCCGCGCCGGAGGTGACCCGTGAGCAAGCCGACCCGCATTCACATCAGCCGCCGGGCCGTGCTGCGCGGCGGCCAGGCCGCGATCCTGCTGCCTTTGCTCGAAGCGATGGCCTGCGACGGGCCCTCGAAACCCAAGAGCCCCACCAAGCCGCGCGCCGGCAGCACGCCCAGGCGCCTGATCGTGTTCTTCATCCCCAACGGCACCCTGCCGCCGGTTTGGTTCCCCACCGGCACAGAGGATGACTTCACGCTCGCGCCGTTGATGGCCCCGCTCGCGCCGTTTAAAGAGCAAATGCTGATCTTCAGCGGCGTCGACAATCAGGTCTACCTCAAGGGGATCGTCGACAACCACAACGAGGGCATGACCACCCTGCTGACCGGTCACCCCGCGGGCGACCTTGCGCTCCCGCCCGAGGCCCGCACGATCCAGCAGGCCAACGGCATCTCGCTCGACCAGTACGTCGCCGACGCGATCGGCGGCGACACCGTCATGCGCTCGCTGCCGATCGGCTACGAATGGTACCACTGGCTGTACGACAAGAATCGTAACCAGATCCAGCACAACGGCAGCCCTTCGCAGCTGTTCATGCAGCTGTTCGGCGACCCGAACCTCGACCCCGAGGCCCTGAACCGGCTGACCCTGCGCCGCAAGAGCATCCTCGACGACGTCCAGTCCGACTTCGACAAGCTGCTCCCCAAAGTCAGCGGCGGCGATCGCATCAAGCTCGAGGAGCACCTCGACGCGATCCGCACGCTCGAGCTCGGCCTCGGCAACACGACCTCGTGCAAGCCCGAGATGCCGATGTACCCGCAGAGCTACCCCCAGCCGCAGGAGGACCCGAACGGCCTGCCGCTGTGGTGTGATCATATGACCAGCCTGCTGGCGCTGGCGCTCGCCTGCGACGCGACCCGCGTCTCGACCTTCTTCATCCGCCACGGCGGCGGCGGCCAGTCGTTCTTCCCCTGGCTCGGCATGGACATCATCCCCGAGGAGCCGAACCTGCCGACCACCGAGCACCACGCGATGTCACACTCGTGGCCGACTCAGCCCTATCCCTACGATAACCTCGTCAAGATCCATACGTGGTTCGCCGAGCAGCTGGCGATGCTCGCCGGCAAGCTGCAGGCGCAGTCGGAGCTCGGCGGCACCCTGCTCGACAACTCCGTGATCCTGGTCTGCTCCGAGAACGCCGAGGGCAGCCACACCAAGACCAACATGCCGTTTTTGCTGCTCGGCAGCGGCGGCGGCCACTTTCGCACCGGCCGCCACGTCCAGTTCGGCGGCGTGCCCCACAACCGCCTGCTGCTCTCGGTCGCCAACGCCTTCGGCCTCGACGGCCCCGACGGCCCCGACCACTTCGGCGACCCCGAGTTCGGCGGCGGCCCGCTGCCCGGCCTGACCTGAACGCGGCTGCGACAGACCTCGACCGGGACGCTCCGATGTTTGCATACAGCCCCGCATGGCCGCACGGACCGCTCCGGGCGGCGTTTTCCGAGGTGTTCTTCGTGGTCGGGACCAACAGGACCCACCACGCCGGCGTCGACTTCCAGACCAGCCGGACGATGACGGTGGTGCGCGAGGGCGGGGCGCTGACGCTGCTGAACACGGTGCGCCTCGACGAGACCGGGCTGCGCGAGCTCGATACGCTGGGGCAGGTCCGCCACGTCGTCCGGCTCGGCGCGTTCCATGGTCGTGACGATCCGTTCTACTGCGACCGATACGGTGCGACGCGGTGGGCGCTGCCGGCCGCGGTGCACGCCGACGGGCGGGCGGCCGATCGTGTGCTCGCGCCGGGCGGGCCGTTTCCGGTCGGCGATGGCGGGGCGTTTGTATTCGCCTCGGCGAAGCTCCCGGAGGCCGCGGTGCTGCTCGCGCGTGACGGCGGGATCCTGATCACATGCGACGCGATCCAGAACTGGACCGGCGTCGATCGCTTCTTCTCGCCGGAGTGCGGCGCAATGTTCACGGCCCAGGGCCTGCTCCGCCCGGCGAACATCCCGTCGACGTGGCGCCACGCCTGCGAGCCGGACGTGCAGGACTTTCGGCGCCTGCTCGAGCGACGCTTCCGCCACTTGATCAGCGCCCACGGCGAGCCGCTGCGCGACGAGGCGCACGCGCGCATCGAGGCGAGCGTGGCCGCGGCGTTCTCCACGCGCGAGTAGCCGCGCACGAGCGGCCCGTCGCAATAGCGACCGCCGGCTGGCCTTGGCGACGAGGCCGGATGCCGGCAGCAGCGCCGCGGCGCACAGGAGGCTTCGATCAGGGTCGTATGCACTGGGGGGTGCCGGCGCCGTCGCAGATCTCGTGGCCGGGCGGGATGCAGCCGGACGGGACGTCAAATTGCTGGTCCGGCTTGCCGATCGGGCACACGGTCGGCACGAAGGGCGGGCACGCGCCGTCCATCAATACGCACGCGAGGAAGATCTGCGTTTTGAAGTCGACGCACATGTCGTCGCCGACCGGCACATGCATGAAGCCGTGGATCGACTCGCAGAAGTCACCATCATCGGCGCAAGCCTGCTCGTCGAGCAGGGCGCAGTCCTGCTCGTCCTGGCCGCACAGCTCCTGCTCGCTCTCGCAGGGCACGAAGCCCGCCGGGATGCAGCCGTTGTCGAGCTGATAGGCCTCGTCAGTGCCCTCGCGGCACACCGTCACCAGCGCGAGGTCGCAGGCCGAGGCCGGCAAGCAGCCGAGGTACACCTGTCCCTCGGGACATTCTTCGAATGCGTAGGGCGTGGCGTGGCTGGTCATGCAGCCGGGCTCGGCGGCGCACTCCGCCTCGCTCAGGTCCTCGCAGCCGAACGCCGGGCCAGTGTCGCCGGTGTCCTCCGGCTCGGAGGTGGAGGTGGTGTTGTCCGGCTTGGTGGTCTCGCCGGTCTCCTGCAGCCCGGCGGTCGCGCCCTCGGTGGCCCCGCTGGTCGTGGATACCCCGGCGGACGTCGACGGTTCAGCGGCGGTGTCGTCGCCGTCGGTGACTTCGCCGAGCTTGGTCGGCAGCACGCAGGCGGACAGCGCGAGCGCCGTGCACAGCGCGAGCAGGGAGCGGAGGGGAGTGACAAAGGTAGCGTTTGGCATTGGTTTAAGTCCTCACCCCCCACGTCTCCGGTCGCCTGGCGATCCGTCAGCGGGGGCAGCGATAATTTTCGAAGCG
>NZ_JACCSO010000119.1 GCF_013812955.1 Nannocystis sp.
GCGCGACGAAATGCGCACATGTCCGCCGGGCGGCGGCGTTCGCGGGTGGAGCGCGGGCCGGCGAGGTGTCGACGATCCAGGACACCTTGTCTCTCGCCGGTGACCCTTCGCCCGACCACCAGCGCCGGCGGGTGAAGTGCCCACCTGGTACGTCTCATGCAAGTCAGGTCGATGCAATGTACACCCAGGAACTATCGGGCATTCGACGCGCTGGCGCCGGCCCTGGCACGCCCGGCCCGCGAGCACCAGCTGCGAACCGCCCGTCGGTGCGTCGGATCGCCGCGACCCGCGGCGATGTCCCCCACGCTGCCACCGATCTCTCGGGCCGGTCTCTCGGCGCCCGGTATCGTCTGCTGCGGCGGCTCGGAGCGCGCGTGACGCTGTATCAGGGCCGGCGCCTCTCGCTCGGCGAGCCCGTGTTGATCCGGGTGCTGCCCGCGGCGCCGACCGACCGGGCGTTGCAGCTGTTCCTGACGGAGGCCCGCGCGGCCGCCTCTCTGCATCACGGGCATATCGTCCGCGTCATCGACTTCGGCGTCGACACGCCGAACGATGGCGGGCCCGTGGCGTATCTGACCATGGAATATCTGAAGGGTGAGAACCTCACGACGACACTGGCGAACCATGGGCCGCTGCACTGGACCCGGGTGCTGGCCATCGCCGGCCAGATCTGTCGGGCACTGATCGCCGCGCACGGTCGTGGGATCGTGCACGGTGACATCGGGCCGGCCAAGTGCTTTCGGGTCGCGGGCCGCGGCGCGCCCGACTTCATCAAATTGCTCGATTTTGGGGTCTCCGGCGCCGCCGGCGATACCAGGTCGCCGCTGACCCCCGCCCACCCCGCGGACGACCTCCACGCGCTCGGGGTGCTCATGTATCGACTCGTCACCAACGAAGTGCCCGGCCCGCCGCTCTCGTCCTTGCAGCGGACGTTCCCCGCGCTCGACATCCCACCCGCCTTCGAGGCCGTGGTGCTCGCCGCGCTGGCACAAGATCCACAGCAGCGGCCCGCCAGCGCGCGCTCGCTGTACCAGGCGCTCGTCGCTGCCGAGCCGGCCCCCGCGGTCCCCGCTTCCTCGCCTTGTGAGGCGCAAGTCGAGCTTTCACCGGCGGTCGAGCTTTCACCGGCGGTCGAGCTTTCGCCGGCGGTCGAGCTTTCGCCGGCTCTCGAGCTCGCACCGTCGACCGAGCGCGCGCCGTCCGTGCCGCGTATCGACGAGTCCGTGCGCGGCATGCTTTTCCACCTGTGTAGCGCCGCCCAGGACTCGGTGCGAGCCGACCAGCCCGCGAGCACGAGGTCATCCTCGCACCAGGACAACGGTTGGGGCGACCCGATCGGATCCTCATGGGCGGTCTGGGCGATGGTGGCCTCGATCGTCCTTCAGGTGGCCCTGCAACTGCATTGATCGGCGCCGATCTGGCGCTGCGTGCCGGCCTCTTCGCATCTGGACCCCGATGCGAGCAGCGCTCGCCTGGCGGGCTGCGTGCCCACAGCCAATGGGAGCTGGTGAAGCCGGCGGTGGGCTCGGTCTTCACCGACGCTCAGCCGCTCGGCCAAATCCACGGTCTGAACCGCTCACGCACGGCGGCGGCGCATGCCGAGCAGCAGCCATGGGAGCAGGAGCGCGGGCGACCAGGTCTCGCGCGCCGAGCTGCAGGTGCAGCCCTCACCCTCATCCGCGGCGCCCCTGGTGAGGTCAGCGGTCGCTCCGTCACTGCTCGCGGACCCGCCCGCGTCACTGGCATCGGGGCCACTGCTCGTGGGGATATCGTCGGTGCTCGAGTCGCCGCTGGTGCCGCCGCCGGTGCTCGCGTCGCCGTCGCTGTCGCTGTCGCTGTCGCTGTCGCCATCATCGGCGCACGCGGACGCGACGTCATCGCCGGCGCAGGCGCAGAACGTGGCGACCGGCAGCCTGGCGTCGAGGACGCCCCAGCCGAGGTCGTTGTTCGGCATGGCGGCCAGGGACGAGGACTGTTGCAGCATGGCGCGCATGGACATCGGGTCGAGGTCGGGAAAGGCCTCCATGAGCAGCGCGGCGGCGCCGGCGGCGAGGGGGGTGGCGAGGCTGGTGCCATCGCCCTGGCCGTACGCGACCTGCGAGTTGGGGCTGGCGACCCAGACGTCCTGACCGGGGGCGGCAATGTCGGGCTTGATCCTGCCGTCGGCGCTCGGTCCGCGGGAGGAGAACTCGGCGACGACGCCGTCGAAGTCGACGGCGCCGACGGCGATGAGCCCGTCGGCGTCGCTCGGGGCCATGAGCGTCATCGGCTCCGGGCCGACGTTGCCGACGGCGCTGAAAATGATGAGCCCCTGCGCCACGGCCACGGCCGCGGCCTTGGTGGTCACCGCGGTCTTGCCGTCGAGATCCTGGGGCGCGTACCAGTCCGCATAACCGAGCGAAGTCGTGAACAGGTCGGCGCCCATCGACTCGGTCCACTCGAGGCCCTCGACGAAGCGGTCCTCCTCGAAGGGCTCCTCGACGCTGCTGTCCTCGGTCTTCGAGAGGATCACCGAGATGCCCGGCGCGGCGCCCATGTAGTTGCCAGGGTCGTTGCCGGCCAGCAGGGACAGGACCATCGTGCCGTGGTTGTGCTGCCCCTTTGGGTCCCCAGGTTCGTTGGCGACGATGTCGTCGTCGTTGATGAAGTCGTGCGCGGCGATGACGTCGACGCCCATGAGCGCGGCGTGCTGCAGCGAAAATCCGCTGTCCTGGACGCCGACCACGACGCCGGCGCCCGTGAGCCCGCAATTGTGCAAGAACGGGATCTGGAGGAGGTCGAGCTGGTCGAAGGCGACGCCATAGTCCTCGGCGTCGGCGCTCCAGTGGGGTGCAGCGGCCAGATCCGGCGAATCGTGGGATCGGAGGGGCGCCAGCGGCGCGACGTTGCGGCGACGGGCGACCGGCTGGAGATGCACGACCGCGGGGAGGGCCGCGATCGCAGCGAGCTGGGTGGTGTCGGCGTCGACGCTGATGGCGTTGAGCCAGCGCGAGCTCGAGCGCAGTCGTGCGCCAGTGCCGAGCACGGCGGCGACATATGCCGAGGCCGGCGCCAGATCGCGGGCATCGACGCCGCGGTCGCCCCGGACGCGCTTGCGACGAGCCAGAGCCCGCGGTGACAGCTCGGTCGCCCGGTCGTCGATGGCGACCGAGAGCGCCCCGTGGTCACGGCCGCGGTCGGCGAAGAAGACCCACGACGGCGGAGCCTCCGCGGCGCTGGCAAGCGTGGGCATTCCGGAGAGGATCAGCGTGGCGAGACGCCAGAAGAATCGCGGGTGTTCGTGGCGCATCGGAGGTGCCCTCAATTTCAGGTGTCGTCAGCGAGGCACGCCGCATGCGACAGCCCACCCGGTGGGGTGGGCTGTCGCCGGCGCTGGAATCTTCAACGGTCCCGGCCCGAAGCCCGAAGGCCCCGGGCCACCACGATCAGAGAACCGTGGCCGGATGGAAGGTGATCTCGAACGCCTGGTACGAAGCGACGGCTCCTTCGATGTTCGCGATGATGAGCGTGCGCTTCGGCAGAGCGTCCAGGTCCTCGCCCACGAGCGTGAAGTCGGCCGCCGGTACGCTGGCGCCGACCGCCGCGGGGCTACCCGCGAGATAGGCGGCGTCGAGCTCGGCATAGGTGTCCAGGCCGCTGGCGTCGACCACGACGTAGGTCTGGCCGCTCACCAGGCCCGCGGTGAGCGCGACGCTACCCGTCGCCGACACGACGACCTGGTCGGCATCGGTGACGGCGTTGATCCCGTCGATGTCGATCAGGTAGTCGGGAGCCGCGACCGAATCCCCCATGGCGGAGGCCTGGATCACCTCGAAGGTCGCGGTGTTGTCGTCCGTGGCGAGGCTCGGGTCGTCGGAGTAGAGGACGGTGAGGACGAAGTCGGACGCGAAGCTCACCGAGCTCATCTTTGCATTGCCGTAGAACGCGACCGGATCGTCGAACGCCGAGGGGATGACGTTGTAGGACGTGGTCAGCACGACCGCCGGGACCGCCGCGAGGGCGCCATCGATCGTGTGCAGCTCGGTCATCGTGAGCACACAGGCGTCGTTGTTGAGGACCACCGAGAGCGGGTCGTTGTCCAGCGTGGCGCCGACCTCGATCTCGAGGCTCCAGGCTCCGCTGCGGTTCGTGCAGCCGGCGCCGTAGGTGCCGTTGACCGAGGCGAGGTCGCTGCTGAGCAGCTCCTCGGACCGCATGTCGATGAGGTCGACCTGGCCGTTCACCGACCCGCCGCCCTGGCAGGCGGAGAGCATCAGCGCGCACGCGAGGGCGCTCGCCGAGCCGAGCATGTTGAAGTAGCTACGAGAGACATTCACCGTGTTGTTGCTGCTGGGGTTCATGTAGCCGGCTACTGCAAGTTCGCGGCCACCTGACCTTGCATACGGGTACAGCGGCAGCGGTATCCTGCGCGCAGCCGGTGTCACATTCGGCGCACAGGTATGTCCGCTACTATTTACACCTCGACGCAGCGGTTCACGGCTGCGATCGCGCGCGCCATGGGCTCGTCGTCGGACGAGAAGGGCGCGCGTCCCCAAGGCGGTGCGGCGTCGGTTTTGGGCCAGACCGAAGCGCCGATCAGGCGCGCAGCATCCAGTCCATCGGCGCGACCTGCACGTCGGGGAAGCTGCCGGCGAGCGCGTCCGGGACGCCGAGGGACTTCATGACGGTGCGCCACACGTAGGCGCCGGCCAGGCGCCCGGAGTTGTCGGTGGTGGCGCCCAGGGGGGCACCGGTGGCCGGATCGGGGGAGCTGTAGCTGTAGACGTGGCCGTCGCCGTCGTCGCCCGCGACCCCGACGTCGCCGTAATAACCGCCCTGGATCCTTCCTCCCGCGAGGATGAGGCCGCTCTTGCCCTCGCCGCCTGAGGACACGCCGGCCGGCGCCCGGCCGCCGTCGAGGGTGTAGATCGCGATCACCGTGTCGTCGTACATGCCGGCGAGCTTGAGGCTCTCGATCAGGCGAGCCAGCGGGTGCACGGTCTGCAGGGTCAGCACGTCCATGATCGACTGCGGGCGCGAGTCGTGCCAGTCGATGTAGTCGAACTCGAGCGCGATGGTGCGACACTGGCCGCCCTGCAGCAGCTTGAAGGCGTAGGCGCACTGCTCCCAGATGTTGCACTTGAGGCCGGGCGGGTTGCCGATCTGGTCGGGCACGCCGGCTTGCCAGTAGGCGACCTCCTCGGGGGTCAGCGGCAGGCTTATCAGCTTGGGCTCGCCCTGGTAGAGCAGGGGCGCGAGCTCGCCGAGGTTGGCGGCGTGCTGGGCCTCTGGGCGTCGCGGCGGCGCTGGCGGGGTGCTATCAGGACACGCCCTACCCGCCCTGCTTTCTCCCGGACGACCCGGATCCCGCCTGCCACGCCCCGCAGGACGAGGGCGGCTCCGGTCATGGAACGTCGTCCACACCGACGAGCGGGCCGTTCTCCACCGGGAGCACCGAGGGCGCGGGCGCGGGCGACGATGCCGGTGCCAGCTCGAGCGAGACGGGAGCCAGCGCGGGCGAGAGCAGCATGGGGACCACGGGCCCCGAGGTGCAGGCGCCGCCGATGATCCTGGGCATGACCCTGGGCCCCGGACCGGGCACGCCGGGATCTTGCGTCCTCCAGTCGGCCGGGCCCGTGACCGTGAACGTGCAAGTCGCGGACGCCGCCGAGGTGTGGATGACCGTCGATGACGGCGAGCCCGTCGCGCTCGAGCCGGTCGGCGACGAGGGAGCGGAGTTCGTCGGCGAGATCGCCGTGCTTGGTGAGTCGTGGAACGGGAAGCACACGGTGTCGGCGATCGCCAAGAACGGCGAGTTGGTGAGCGCGCCGTGGCCCGACACGTTCACGGTGGCTGCGCCGCCCGGCGGGTCAGAGGCATGGCTCGACAAGAGCGTCTTGACTCCGAGCTACGGGAACGCGGTCGCGGTCGATGCCCAGGGCGACGTCTTCGAGCTGTTCACGTACTCAGGGAACCAGGGCGGACGTTGTATGATCCGGCGGCGAGACGCCCTCGGCATGGTCCTGTGGGCCGATGATGCCCGGCCCATCGCCGCCAACGTGACCTGCGAGGGAGAAGACCTCAAGGTCGCCCCCGATGGCACGCTCTGGGTGCTGGTCGACACCTACGTGCAGAACGCGTGGCGGTGGGAGCTGTGGCACGTCGATGCCGAGGGGACTCCTCTGGGGCCCAAGCCGCAGATCGGGAGCCCGAAGCACCGGGGGGCTGGCCTGGACGTGAGCACGGCCGGTGAGGTGTTGGTGTGCGGGACGCGGCCCGGGTCGTTCGGTACGGACGACACATGGGTCAGGTACCAGCCCGCAGTGGGCGATGGATGGACCGTCCCGTGGGTGTTCAAACAGATTGCGAACGTCGAGGCAGATGAGCGCGCCAGAGATTGCGCGTTCGTGGAGGATCGCATCGTTGTGGCCGGTGAGGCGTTCGGCAAAACCGTCCAGAACGACATTGATTCTTATGCACGCGGCTTCGTCCTGGAGCTCGGTCGCGACTCCACCAAAATGGCCGAGACGATCACAACGACGGGACCCGGCTGGCAGAGCGGCCACGAGGCGGTCGTGCGGGATGGTTCAGGTGGGTACGTGACGGTCGGCTATAGCTGTGACTCGAAGGCTGTGCCGTGCGCACCGACGCAGGGCGTCGTGCGATGGTTCTCGCTCGGCGGCACCGAGATCTGGACCGAGCCAGTTAAATTAACGCAGCGCATCGTGGACGTAGTGCTCAGTCCTGGTGACTATGTCGTGGTCGCCGCTCAGGCCACAAAGCAGACGACGGGCATTCTCGTGCAAGCGTGGAAGGCCGGTAAGGGGACTCCGTTGTGGGAGTACCAGGGGGCACAGAGCGCGATGCAGGTGGCATCCGGCGTTGCCGTCGGCCCGTACGCCGTCGTGTACGGGGTTGGCTTCTACCTCGAGGCCAACAATGTGCTCGCCTCGGGCGTCGTCAAGCTGCATCCGCTCTAACCGGGGATGAACAGGCTACAGGCGTCGATCGCCATCTTCGCGGTCTCGTTAAAGGCCGGGCCGTAGTCGTCAAGGGTCAAGTGCTCGAGCAGGCTGTTCGGAAACGACGGGATCAGCTCGCAGAGACGGATGTTTGGGTTGGTGTTCGGAAGACAGTCATCCCCGCTGATGATCCCGAGGGCGACGATGGCGCTCTCATCGCCCCCCTTGGCGTCCACGACCGCCTGCCGCCACTGTTGCCAGGTCCCCTTCGAATTGGCGACGTCCACCGCGGAGTCCTCGGGCCCGATCATCGTCAGCACAAGGAGCGCGTTGGGGCGGATGAAGCCCTCGTTGCAGCCGCCGGGGCCGTTTAACTCCGGGCTGACCGCCGCGACCAGGGCATCGCCCATCATGTTCACGCCCGCGGTGCCGACACGGGCGAGGCACTCGAAGAGACCCGGCGTGTCCAGGTCCTCTGCGGTCATGTAGCGGTGCTCATCGAGCCCGCACGGAACGTTCTCGGTGTAGGGGCCCGCGTTGTAGACGGTGCCAGCGCCCATGGTCTCGTCACACGCCGAGGGGAAGTATTTGCACGGATACCCTGGCGCGATGTCGCAGGGCCCGTTGCACTGTTTGTCGCACTCGTTCACCGTCCACTCCTGCGAGCTGTCGACGACCATGATGTGGACGTCGAAGTCATCGAACTGAGCGCGGATGGCGTCGATGAACTTGGGGAACGCCTTGACGAAGTTCTCCTGCGACTCCCACATGACGCCGGTGCGCGAGATCACAAAAAGGAAGTCGATCTTGCCCTTACAGCCCATCAGCGAGCCGCCGAAGTCGGGCTGCATGCCCATGTCCGGGAACGCGGCGTCGGTGGTCGAGGTGCCAGAGTTGCTCTCTGCGGAGCCGCTCCCTGTCGAGCTGCCCGAGGTGCTGGACGAGCCTCCGCTGGCCGAAGTCGACCCCGAAGTGGTGTCATCGGGGCGCGTCGTCACAACGGGCGCCGTGGTGAAGCTTGTCGTCGTCGCGCCGGGCCCGTTGCAGGCGAGTCCGACGAGAGAAGCGGCGACGACGAGGGAGCGCGGGGCCATGGCGCCAAGTCTAGCGCGGAGGCGCGCAACGGCCAAGCGCGCGGGGCCGTCGCGGAACGCCGTGCAGCTTGGCCCCAGTTTTCTTCCAGGCGTCGATTCGAGGGCGAGAGACTCAAGTTTGAGGCTCCCCGGGGTCGTCCGCGCGGCCTCACCGTGAGGCTGAGGCGCCGATTTGCCGGCTGTCGGGCGATCCTGCGCGCCGTTCGACACCACGGGTTCGTTAATCATCGTCGCTCACTACTGACCGATAAAAGGTCGGGGTCGAACCAGACATCCTCGTAGCCGTCGGCCAACAGGAACCTCCAGCCCGGTGGCAAAGCCAAATACGGCAGTAAGAGGGGGCACCAACTCACCAGATGAATTGCATGAAGCGGTACGAAGAAATTCGGATCTTCGGTCAAATTCTCACCGGCCCAAAGATACCACCCGCATGTGTCGCCCTCTGGTGGGTGCCGCAGACCGTTGACCGGCCGAAGACCGGAGCGAAGGTTCGTGTTGACCCCCACCTTGGATGCAGGGTCAACTGGCCAGCAGGCTGCCGAATGCCGCGCACAGGTCGCATGCTGCGCTAGGAGGATCTCTTGATCGAATTTCACTTGCCGAGCTTACCTTTCATCTCGCGACCGTACTTTTGAAGGTGGCCGCCCTGTTGGTTCGAGCAGGTCGGACACTGCGGTTGCACAGCTTCAACTGCACGCATCTTGGTACGGTCGACGCCACCAGTCTCATAGTGCTCCTGCACGAGCGGGGTCTTGTGGTCGGCGTACATCTTGGGTGCTGTGGCTCCGCAGGTCACACACGGCTGGCCCTGAACAGCTTTTCGCTGGGCCGGCACAGTAGCATGAGATGGCCTCACGTACGGGGTCGTCGCGGCGGATCGCAGAGGTGTCGCTGAACTCAGCTCGCGGGCGGTGTCCGCCGCGCGTTCACTGGAACGGGCAGTTGCGGCGGCATCGGCGGCACGGTCGGAGCCGCGGAACCAGCGGTAGCCGTCCTTGACGTCGCCGATGCTGATCGGGAGGTATTCGCTGCCGAGCGAGATGGCCGACAGGACGCGTGCGCCGAAGGTCGACTCGCTGCCCACGAGGATCGACACGTCCTCGACGACGCTGGCGGCCTCGTCGACCTTGTCGGCGCCCTTGTAGAGCCACTTGACGCCGGCTTTTCCGGCCTTGTAGATCGTCGAAAGCAGGCCGTGGCCGGTCGGATCGATGTGCTGGACCGGGTTGTTGCCGGCGTAGCGGTAGAGGTTGCGCTCGCCGGGTCGCTCGAGGGTCGCGGCGGGGTTGAGGAGGTAGTACGGGTCCGGGGCGGTCCAGCGGCCCAGCGCGGGGAGGTAGTGGCGGGCGCCGAGCACGACGGCGCCGGAGCGCGGCGTGTCCTCGGCGCCGGTGAAGCGGTAGTCTGGGCCGCGTTGGCCCTCGGCGCGCCAGGCGAGCGCGGGGGCGCCGAAGGGGTCGTGGGCGTCGCGGGCGACGGGCTCGCCCTGGTGATCGAGGACGAGGGCGGCGCTGCCGAGGCGGTCGCTGACGTGGTAGCGCGTGTGCTCGTCGGGGAGCAGCGGGTGGGCGGTGTCGCCGTCCGACTGGCAGCTCACCGCGGCGACGATGAACAGCGCGAGCTGGCCGGCGAGGTGCATCGGCCGGTGGTGGGCGGGCCGGGACGAGGATCGGCGACGGCCGAAGCGGAGCAGGGCGAGAGCGACGAAGAGGAGCGCGCCCAGAGCGGCGGCGGAGCGCGGTGCCGGGGCGTCGCCGTTCTCCGGGAGCGCTGTGGTGCTCTCGGCGAGGCGCTCGTCGTTCCACATGATCCAGCGGACGAGCTGGCCGTCGCGGACCTCGACTTGTTTTGAAAAGTAGAGGGTCTCGTGGGCGAGCTCGCCGGTCGCGGTGTAGTCGCGGCGGATCGCCTCGGTGCCGGCGTGATCGTAGATGTGCTCGGTGCGCTCGCCGTGGTCGGTGGTGAATGACTGCACGCGGCCCTGCGGGTCGGTGCGCCAGGTGCCCGCGGGCACGGGCCCGGCGCCGGTGACGGCGGCGAGGTGGCCGGCGGGGTCGTAGGCGAAGGTCTGGCCGCGCGCAGCCGTGACGGCGTGCGGCTGCTGGCCGTCGTAGTGGTAGGCGGCGTCGCCGTTGTGCGTGATGTTCTCGTCGTCGGCGTAGGCCCAGGTTTGGACGCCGAAGGGGCCCTCGGCGTGCGTGAGGCGGCGAAGATCGTCGTAGGTGAAGCGCTGGGATTGATCGGCGGCTCGGTGATCCTGGGTCCGGGCGAGCAGGCCGGCGGCGTCGTGGGTGTGCGTGACGTAGTGGAGGTCGATGGCGCCCCGGGTGACGCGGTGCGCCTGCACGCGGCCGGTGTGGTCGAGCGTGCGGCTGTTGTGGGCGCCGTTGGCGAGCGCGTGGGCGGTCCAGCGGCCGCGCGGGTCGTAGGTGGCCGCGGTGAGCCAGCCGGCGAGCGGGGTCTCGAGGCCGCGCGCGGTGTAGTCGCGCGCCAGCTCGGCGCCGTCGGGGAAGATGTCGCGGACGATGCGGTCCTGCGCGTCGTACTCGGTGCGCTGGGAGAGCGTGACGGGGCCGTCGTGCGCGGCGAACTTGCGGGTCACGCGGATGACGCGGCCGCGCTCGTCGTGCTCGAAGTCGATGCGGCCCGCGGCGTCCTCGATGGCGGTGAGCTTGCCGCGGCTGTAGGTCGCGGCGGCATCCTGGCCGCGGTCGTAGGTGTAGCGGGTCTCGCCGAGCTGCTTGCCCTCGGGATCAAAGGCGCGCTCGGTGAGCACGCGGCCGAGGCGGTCGTGGGTCCACAGGACGCGCGCGCCGGTGGCGTTTCGGCGCTCGGTGAGCTGGCCGGTGGCGTCGAAGAATTGTTGGAGGGTGCCGGCGTCGGGCGCATCGATGCGGAGCAGGCGGCCGGCGCCGTCGTAGGTGTAGCGGCTGGTGTGGCCCGCCGGATCGATGTGCGCGCGGAGGCGGCCCGCAGCGTCGTGCTCGTAGCGGTGGGTAATGTTGCGGTCGGGGAGGATCGCCCGCTGGGCGATCATGTGGCCCAGGCCGTCGAATTCCTGGCGCTCGGGGGTGCTGCTGTAGGGGGGCGCGGGGTGGACATCTTCGTGGTCGAATGCATCCTGCGCGAGCGGGCTGTAGCGGGTCAGGGCGTCGAAGCCGTCGGCGTCGCGCGTCGCGGTGACGCGGCCGAGCGCGTCGCGCCAGGTCTGGGTGCGCGGCGCACTGGGCAGCGCGAAGCGGATCCCGGGCGTGAGCGCAGCGACTGGCAGCGGCACACCCTCGGTCTCTTCAGCGATATTGCCGGCGGCGTCGTAGAACAGGCCCTCGGCGAGCACGGCGGCAGTGCCCGCGTCGTTGGGCGTGATGCGGGCTTGGAGGCGGCCGAGGCCGTCGAGCTGCGTGACCTCGAGGTCGACGTCGTCCTGGCCGCTGATGCGGCGGCGCTCGGTGAGGATCGCCGGGCGCTCGGTGCTGCCGTCGAGAAAATAGCGGTAGCGGATCGTCGGGCGCTCGGCGCTGTCGCCGGGCTGAATCTCGGCGGTGAGCCGGCCGAGGCCGTCGTAGGTGGCCTGCGCGGTGGCACCGTTCGGCGTCGTGACGGCGAGCGGATGGCCGTGGCGGGGATCCCAGGTGGCGGTGGTAACGAGGGCGCCGTCGTCCAGCACGAGGCGCTCCTCCACGGGGAACAGGCCGGCGTCGTCGTAGCGGCGCTCGAGCGTGCCGCCGTTGGCGTCGCGGATGCGCGTGGTGTTGCCGTGCGCGTCGTGGGCCTGGCGCAGCGAGGGGAGCCAATGCTCGCCCTCGGTCCAGGTCTCCGCGCGCGCGACCAGGCCGCGGCGGGCGAGCTGTCCGAGCTCGAGGCCCTGCTCGGGCTCGCCGTCGTAATAGGTGCGGGTCGCGGAGACTTGCACGCCGTCGCCGTCGGTCACGATGATTTCGGCGGCGAGGTTTCGGGGGCCGTCGGGGTCGATCGGCTCGGCGTAGAGGGTCGTGGTGATGCGCTCGTCGCCAGGTAGGTCGACCCCGGATTTTTGATCGACGAGGCCCAGGGCGCGCTCCTCGAGGATGTTGCCGGCGTCGTCGTGGTCCCATTCGGTGCGCACACGGGCGCCCGTGGCCTCGGGGCGGCCTTCCAGGTGAAAGGTGTCCGTGGCGATCCGTCGCGCCGCGCGGACGCCGGGGGCGAGGGTCTCGGCCGCGAGCGTGTGGACCTCGCGGACGAGCGCGCCGTCGGGGTCTGATGTCATGTCCTCGAGGAGCTGAAGGCCGAAGGCCTCGTCGTGGCGGCCGAGGTCGTAGCGGCGCGTGGTGATCGTCGTGCGGCTGTAATTGTCGCCGTCGCGGGTGTGGGTGTGCTCGGCGAAGCCGCGCAGCTCGCCGCGCTTGGGGTCGTGCCAGCCGTCGCGCGGGTGATAATGGGTGGTCCGCGTCCATGCGGCGCCGTCGGTTTCGGTGGTGGCCACCAGCACCGGCGCGGGCGCGGGCGGGGTGAAAGACCAGGGCGCACCGGCGGCTGCGTCGGCGGCTGCGAGCTGCGCGGCCGGCTGGTACGCCATCGTGACGCGGTAGCCGAGGCCATTTTCCTGCGCCTGCAAAAGGCCGGGGCGCTGCACCATCGGCGAGAAATAGCGCCAGGGCTGCGAGCCGTCGGTGTCGACGCGCAGGAGATCGATGGTGCCGCTCCCGTCGACGTCGCTCAGGATCACGATCTCGTCGGCCTCCAGCTCGGGCCAGTCCTGCGCGCCGGCGGGGGCGTAGGCGCCGTTTAGCTGGTTGACCCACAGTCCGACTTCGCGGTGACCGATTCGTACGAGGTCGGCGGCGCCATCTCCATTGATGTCGGCGAGCTCCCAGCGATCGGTCTCCGACATGTCCGGGACGCCGGCCATTTCGGTCGCGTCCTCGAAGAAGCCGAGGCCGGCGCTCGGCGCCACGAGGACGCGGCGTTCGCTCGGCAGGATGCGCACGAGGTCCGGGAGGCGGTCGCCGTCGATGTCGGCGAGTTGCACGCCCGGCTCGCCCAGGCGCAGGCCGGCCGGCGGCGGCGGGACGGGCTCGGCGGGGTGAAATCCCGGCCCGTCCCAGCGTTGCAGCCAGACCCAGCCGTCGCCATCGTCGTGGCGCAGGATGTCGATCCGGCCGTCGAGGTTGAGATCGACCAGCGCGACTCGCGGATCGGCGAGGTCGAAGGGGAGCTCGAGCGGCAGCGTGGCGGACGTTTGAAAGGGGGCCGCGCCGCCGCCGGGGAAGAGATAGGCGTTGCTTTCTCCCGGCCGGTCGAGCAGGTCTTGCACACCGTCGCCGGTCAGGTCGGCGAAGCGCGCGGTCGGGCCGATGGCGGCGGCGGGCGATTTCTTGAGGCTGATCCAGGGACCGAGGGCCTGGCCGCCGAGGTTCTTGCGGTGGCGCCAGGCGCCGGGCTGGCCCTCGAGCAGGTCGGGCAGCGCGTCGCCGTCCACGTCGACCCAGGCGCGGCCCTCGGCGGTGGGGTCGAGTGCGGGCCCTCCCGCGAGGTCGAAGCGCTCCAGGGCGTCTCCTGGGGCCGTGTACGCGAAGCGCAGGACCGGGAGCGCCGCCTTGTCGGCGGCCACGGTGGCGATCTCGGTGAGCTGACTGCTCGGGGCGGCGGGCGAGGTCGTGTAGCGAAGCTGCGTGGTGCGCACGGGGGTGCCGGCGGCCTCGGTGCGGATGGTGGCCAGGCGGTGGCCGAGCGCGACGCGAAAACCGGGTGCGCGGGTGATCACGGGGTCGGGGCGCGGCTCGTAACCCAAAAGCACCGCGGCGGCGCCGTCGTTCCAGGTGATGCGGGCGAGCAGCGGCGCGTCGCTGCCGTCCAGGCGCACGTGCGTGAATTCGATGCGGTTGCCGTGCGGATCGACGATCGCGGACAGCTCCAGGCGGAAAATATCTTCGCCGTGGGCGAGGCGGGCGTCGGCGGTGAGCCCGAAGAAATACCGGGCGCCGTCGACGGTGCGCGCGACCATGCTGCCGTCGGGCATTTGTTTGATGTCGACGGGCGGGCCCTGTTCGATCCGCTGGCGAAACCTGCCGGGCGCGACGGCGACGAGTTCTTCGCCATCGCCCAGATTTTTTAAGGTCCAGGGATCGGCGCCGTCGTGGCGCGGGATGCCGGTGCGAAGCGACCGCTCGATCGCGGGCAGGCGCAGCGACCATCCGAGGCCGAGCACGTCCGTGCCTGCGCCGGGGTGGTAGTCGAGCGCGAGCTCGGGCGCGAGGCCGGCGCGGCCGGGCGGGACCTCCAGCGGAAAAGACAGCCCGGGGAGGCCGCTCGCTGGGCTGACCTCGTAGCCCGCGCCGAAGCCCTCGATCGAGGCGGGGCCCTTCGGAAGGTTGATGGCGGTCGCCAGGGTGGCGCTGGTGTCGGCGTGCGCGAGGGCGGGCACGCCCAGGGCGAACACGGCGGCGAGGATGCGAGAAACACGGGGGTGGTGCATGGCGATCACGGGCGGCGCGAAAGGCCGCGGCGAGCGGGAAAGGGAGGCGGGGTCACGCCGCGGCAGCGGCGAGCGGTGGCCGGCGCCGCATGCGGGCGCCGGGCGAACATCTCGGGCGACTCAAAAAATGCGGCCGGGAAAATGTCGGGAAAACATGTCGGGCGAAGCGGCCCGAAAACATTTTCGGCGGCCCGAGAATCATTTTTGACGGCCGAGCAATGTCGTCGGAGAGTTTCCGGGATGTCCCGAGAGAAATATGCGGCGGGGTGACGACACGCGGCGCGGCGCGGGGGCGAGCGCGTTTGGGACGCGCGCGGCCGCTCGGCTCGCTGGCCCGGCCAGCGTCGCCTCCGCGCATCGCCTCACCGCCCC